>CALDSK010000195.1 GCA_937911865.1 uncultured Synechococcus sp. | reverse complement strand
TTTCCAGTTTTTGCTCCGTTATGCAACCCTTAATGAGAATGGTGCAAGATCTCAGCTAACTTACTCTCATTAGAGGTCGGTGAAGTTAACATGCTGATTACCGATATGGTGCCCAATCAGCTCAAGCTGCCGTTAGAAACTGCGCTTCACCGGGCAAAGCGAGAGAACGACTCTGTCTCCTACTCAGGGATTCCTTTAGAACAAGACGAGCAAACCCGTAGCGTTAATCTCACGATTGGCTTTGAATCAGACGATGTTCGTAGCGAAGACTTTTTACTCGTGATGTTTGAGCTGGGGGCTGCTATTCCTGGTGAGACAGCACAGTCTTATGAGATTTCTGCTGAAACCGCAGAACAAATTAGTTCTCTAGAGTATGAGCTTAAACAAACTCGCGAGAATTTACAGGTTACTATTGAAGAGCTAGAAACTATCAACGAAGAGCAGCAGGCTACCAACGAAGAGCTGCTAGCTTCTAATGAAGAATTACAGAGCACTAACGAAGAACTACAGTCTGTTAACGAAGAGCTATACACCGTTAACTCAGAGTATCAAAGTAAAATAAGAGAGCTAGTGCAGCTCAATGAAGATATTGATAACCTGCTGCGTAGCACTAATATCGGTGTTGTCTTTTTAGATGAAAATCTCTACATTCGTCGGTTTACGCCTGCGGCAGAAAAGGTAATCAACCTGCGCGAAGGCGATATTAATCGTCCGATTTCAGACTTTACTCATCAAATCAATCAGGTTGATTTAGAAGACTTCTCTAAAAAAGTGTTGGAACAGAAAAAGCCGCTAGAAAGAGAAGCTTTCAACGCTAGATCTAGAGAATCTCTCCTGCTAAGAGCCTATCCTTACAGACGCGAAGATGATGCGATTGATGGCGTCGTACTTACCTTCGTTGAGGTGACTGAGCTAAAGAATATGCAGTCAGAGCTGGAAGAAGCCAACACTATTTTAGAGAAGGTCTACAACACAAGCCCTGTTGGATTTGCTCTGCATGACGAAAATCTACGCTTCTTGAGGGTCAATCGAATCCTCGCTGAAATCAATAATAAGCCGGTTGAAGAGCATATTGGCAAACTGGTAACAGACGTTATTCCTTCCGATGTCGGAGAACGCGCTTTTGCCATGCAGCAGCAAGTGATAGAGACAGGTCGGCCCACCGCAGAACTTGAATTTGAAGGAGAGCTACCAACAGAGCCGGGTAAATATCGCTACTGGACTGTTCATTATTTTCCTATTGAGCTGCTAGACGGTCGTCGCTGGGTAGGTTCTGTTGTTAACGAAATTACCCGGATTAAAGAAACTCAGCTAGAGCTACAAAACAGTCGTAATTTTGCCCGGCAGCTCTCGGAATCTAATCCGGGTATTATCTACATTTTTGATTTAGAAACCAAACAAAATATCTACACTAACTCTTCTGTAACCAAGGTGTTAGGCTATTCGCCAGAAGACGTGTCAGCGATGGGAACAGAAGTTGTCTCTTTAGTTCATCCCGATGACAGGGGCGAGCTAGTGACTTATTATCGCCAGTTTGAGGCGAATCCTGAGCAGGTGCTAGAAACTGAGGTACGGGTTCGTGATAGTGAAGATCGCTGGAAATGGCTGACGCTGCGCAGTGTGGTCTTTAAGCATAAAGAAGATGGCTCAGTGCAACAGATTTTGGGCCTAGCGACCGATATCACGCCGCGCAAGCAGTCGCAGCGGCGATTGCAGCAGCAAAAGGCCGCTCTAGAAGATGCGATCGCCACTGCTCAAGAAGCTGATTCGGCTAACCAAGCTAAATCTGAATTCTTAGCTAACATGAGCCACGAGATTCGCACGCCGATGAATCTGATTCTTGGCACCTGTCAGCTTCTGGAACGTACGCCTCTAAACGACCGACAGGCCAACTTGTTGCAAGTGCTCAGCCGTAATGGCAAAACCTTGCTTATGCTGATTAACGACATACTAGACCTATCGAAGCTAGAAGCTCAAGAGCTAAAAATTTGTCTGGAGCCTTTTAACTTATACAATATGCTCACAACGATGCAGTCTTCCTTCAACCCTGGAATAGAGGCAAAGGGACTCGCGCTACAGCTAGAGATTGACACGGGTTTGCCTGAGGATGTACTCGGTGACAGCTTCAGGCTTCAGCAGATTTTGCGCAATTTGCTCAGTAATGCTGAAAAGTTTACCGCCTCTGGCCATATTCGCTTGCAGGCAGAGTGTTTGAGTAGAGAGGAAGCGCATGTTTTGGTTAAGTTCAGCGTACAAGACACAGGCATTGGCATCTCTCCCGACAACCAAACCCAGCTGTTCGAGCCCTTTATTCAGGCAGATACGTCTAGTACGCGTCAGTATGGTGGCACCGGTCTAGGGCTGACGATCTCACGCCGCATCGTAGATTTGATGGACGGTGAGATTGGCTTTGATAGTACACCTGGTGAGGGATCAACGTTTTGGTTTGTGGTGCCCTTGGCCTGTGGCCCTGACGGATGTGCGATCGCATCCAACACTCAAAATAATGTATTGTCAACACCCGCTAAGACTGTTCAAAACACGGATATTCGCATTCTGGTAGCTGAAGATAACAGAGACAACCTGGACATTGTCGTAATGCTGTTAGAAGATGCTGGTTACACCTATCTCACAACAGCAAGAAACGGTCTAGAAGCGCTCTCTCTCACCGCTGAAGAAGACTTCGACATTATCTTGATGGACTGCCAAATGCCCGAACTAGACGGTTACGAAGCGACTCGTCGCCTAAGAGCTAAAGGCTCCAAAAACAGCGAGATTCCGGTGATTGCACTAACGGCCCATGCCCTCCAGGGTGACCAGAAAAAGTGCTTAGACGCGGGTATGAATGACTACATCAGCAAACCTTTTACCGCTAGCGAACTCACCGAAAAAATTGAGCAGTGGCTTACTATCAGCAAGCTGGCTATCTAGACGCCTCTCTTATGTCGTCAAGTCGATATTAATCACAAACTCAGTATAATTTGAGGGATTTATCGCAAATATACTATGCCTACTCTGACACCTGCTCTTTCTCCCAACGACCTGCTAGCACAGCTCAACTGGCGCTATGCGACCAAACAGTTCGATCCGACTAAACTGATTGCAGACGATGTTTGGGAGACCTTAGAAGACTCTTTAGTACTGACGCCTTCTTCCTACGGATTGCAGCCGTGGCTTTTCCTGATTATCAAAAGCTCAGAGATAAAGGAACAGCTTAAGCCGCTCTCTTGGAACCAGAATCAAATTACCGACTGTTCTCACCTGGTTGTTTTTGCTATTAAGAAGAATCTTACTGTTGCTGATGTCGATCGCTTTATCGAAAGCACCGCAACCACAAGAGGCGACTCGGTAGAGTCACTTTCTGGCTATCGCAATATGATTGTGAGCGACGTTGTGTACGGTCCGCGCAGTTTTAACGTCAACGAATGGGCCGCTCGGCAGGCTTACATTGCGCTGGGTAACTTTATGACTAGCGCAGCGGTCATTGGTGTAGATACCTGTCCGCTAGAGGGCATTGATCCAGCGGGCTATGACAAAGTGCTGGAGCTACAGCCAGAAGGCTTTGCAACGGTAGTGGCCTGCGCGGCAGGATATCGCTCTGATGATGATAAGTACGCCGATTTGAAGAAGGTGCGCTATCCAAAATCTGATGTTTTGAGAGTTGTGTAGGTTGAGTTGTGTAGGTTGAGTTCTGTAGTCTGTGGCGATCTTGGGAAATCTAGATTACGTGCATCCTGCAATGTCAATGGCAAAGACCTTTGCTACCTGAAACATTGCTGATGCTATCGTTTCACGAGATTACCGATGGTTGCCTCAGCATCCTCTATGACCTCTGTTCCTGCTGTCGCGTCTCAACGGACTAGGGCGATCGCACCAACCAATTCAGCCGATGTACTTCAGCAAATAGAGAAACTGAAAGCGCTGCGATCGCTTTTTCAACGCCTATTTCCCCAGCGAATCGCTTCGGATTTTACTGTCGTTGTTGCCACCTACAACGGTGCAGACAGAATCGGTAAAGTGCTCGACTGCCTACGGCATCAAATCGGCACAGGCGATATCAGCTGGGAAATCATTGTCGTTGACAACAACAGCACCGATGCCACAGCTGTTGTTGTTCAACGCTATCAAAATAGCTGGCCTCGCAACATTCCCCTGCGCTATGTATTCGAGTCTCAGCAAGGGGCAGGCTACGCTCGTCAACGCGGAACCAGAGTCGCCAGCAGTCCGCTGATTGGCTACCTGGATGACGACAATTTACCTTGGCTAAACTGGGTTCGCTCGGCCTATCGATTTGGTCAATGCCATCCGAATATTGGCGTATATGGCAGCCGTATTCGCGGTAAGTTTTCCACTTCGCCACCGCCGCACTTTGAGCGCATTGCTGCCTTTCTAGCGTTGACAGATAGAGGCCCAAAACCGATTCCCTATCGGCCAGAGGCCAAAATATTACCACCCGGTGCGGGTCTGGTCGTCCGGCGACAGGCCTGGCTAGACAATGTGCCAGAAGAAAGAACGCTAGCAGAGCCGTTTGGTGACAGGGAGGCGGGCGAAGATTTGGAAGTCGTGCTACGAATTCAACGCGCGGGGTGGCCTGTCTGGTACAACGCTCATATGTGGATGTACCATGATATTCCAGCGCAGCGGCTAACGCGCGAGTATTTGCTAAAGCTGTTCAAAGGGATTGGCCTCAGCCGATATCACACGCGAATGCTGAGTCTATCACCCTGGAAGCGGCCGCTGATGGTTGTGCCCTATGCGCTAAATGATGTCAGAAAGATTGTTCGCCACATCGGCTGCTATCGACAGCAGGTCGTCACTGACACGGTCGCTGCCAGTGAAATGATGTTGTATTTGGCTAGCCTGGTGAGTCCATTTCATAGCTGGTATCGTATGTGCCGGCGCAAACTTACGCAGTGGTGATTCGCCTAAGGCCGACGCTGAAGCGATCGCACCCTTTCAGCGGGCCAATAAATTTTATATGCCTCGCCCACGATGTACTTTCTGGGCAAAAAGCCCCAGATATGAGAATCTGCGCTCGCTCTGCGGTTGTCTCCTAAGACAAAGTATTCGTTTGGTGGCACCAGCTGTGGACCCCAGCGATAATCCGCGGTGGCATTGATATAGTCTTCTACTAGCGGAATGTTGTTGACCAGCACATGGCCCTCGCGTATCGAGACTTTCTGTCCTGGTAGCGCCACCACTCTTTTTACAAATAGGTCATCGGGATCAGCCTCTATCATTTCAACTGCTTTCGGCGGCGCTGTGAAAACAACAATGTCTTGTGACTTAGGATAGTACCTGTCATCTCGGCTGACGAAAATGCGATCGCTCACCTGAAGCGTGGGCACCATCGACTCGCTTGGCACAATGCACTGCAACACCGTTTGGTCTATCCACATGGGTGAGCTACCAATAGCTAGGCGTAGCAGCAAGCTACCCAATACCACCACCATCAGCATCTGCCCAGACCGACTTGGGTTACTCCCAGGACTTAGCGGTGTCGTGCGATAGGCATGATAGCCCGCGACTGACCACACGGTACAGGCCATCGGTAGCAAAACTGGCTGCTGATTGGCCAACAGCGATAGGCCAACACCCAACGCCAGGAACAGGCCGCCGATAGCGGCCTGTTGTAAATACAAATGGCCCAATCCCGGTAAGATCTGAGACAAAAAAACGCTATACCAAACATCCCTACCTCGCCTTTTATCGCCGAGCGGATGGAGCGGACGCCCCACTGTCGCAAAGGCATCCCACACATTTAAAAAGTACACGAGCGCAGCAATTCCCAACAGCCAAAAAGCTTGTATTGTATTGCCTTCAGCTGCCAGCAGTGCCCACAATGCTCGGCTGACTAAACAGACAAAGACACTGAATACGGTCAGGCCTTTGATCCACTGGTTGCCATAGCATTGCCCCATTCCTGGCATAAGCCCAGAGAGATTAACCGCTAGCCAGCAGTCTTTAATTGGCCGCCGCGCGCTCATCAAACGTCCTCTATCCTTTAATTTTGGTTGCTCGAATTAGATCTTTGGGGTTGGATGGTCTTGGGTTTGTCTCTGTTCGACTTACGCCGACCGATATAGACCGATTAGATAGTTAGCGCTTCACCAATGACTGTCCAAGCCACGTCGTTGAGCTTTGTGTTAATACTCACCGCACTGCCTCGATTTCTATTGCCGATATTTGTGGCGCACAAGATGGCCAAATCACGCTCCGGTGCAACAGAAACCTGGCTATACCAGGATGAAATCGTGCCGTTATGGCTCAAGCATCGGCCCACACTGTCGGGCGACTTGCCTCTAGCCCAGTCGCGTTGAGTAACGTTCCAGCCCATGGCATAGGCGTTGCCTTTGTCGGTGCGTTTCCCGGTTTGCAGTCGCCTGTATGTAGAGGCGCTAAGCAATTGCCCATCTTCGCCTCTAGCGCCTTTCAGCTGTTCTGCAACAAACTTTGACCAGTCTGTCATCGACATATATAAGTTGCCACCGCTCGGCCCAAAGGCTGCTGGCTGGTTTGCTTGAATGCCGGGTTCAATTGGCACGCCATTCCGCTGATGTCCCCAAGGGCTAGCAATCTGCTGAAAATTTTGTTCTGGGCCAGCACCTGCCGAGCTCATGCCCAGCGGCTTAAATATGAGGTCTCCCATCAGCTGCTCCCAGGTTTGATCCAGCTTGCTCTCTGCAATATGACCTGCAATGCAGTAGCCCATATTGGAGTAGGCATAGCCATTGCCCGGTCTGTATGCGGGTGCATTTTTGAGCATTAGCGCAGCGACTTTTTTCCTATGCTGCGCGGGGCTATCTTCTCTTTTCCAGATATAACGCCAGGCCGCAGGCGATTCATACCCCTGAGATAGTCCTGCTCGATGACTCAGCAGCATTTCTAGCGTGACGTCATGGTAGGCAGGCAGAATATTGTCTTTTAGTTTGGGCAGGGCTTCACTAATTGTGGTTTCCCAGGCTAATACTCCCTTTTCTACTAGCACGCCGACCATGGTGGCAGTCATCGCCTGGGCGCACGCACCAATATGCCAACGGTCAGCCGGGCGAACGACGACTGAAGTCCCAGCCTTCCTAAATCCGGTTTCGCCTTTGGCTACAATCTGAGCGCCGCTCAAGACAATAGCTGTCACTGCCGGTAGATTGTGCTCAACGCGTTTTACTTCTAATAAAGCATCCAGATTTCGAACCGTTTTTGCTGGCACCCAAACGGCTTCTGCAGACGAAGCAGGCGTAGGGGAATTGGGTAGCCCTCTGTAGCCAGCAGTCACTATTGAGGGGAGGCCAAAGTTAAATGACCGACGAGCGACTGTACTACGCATGTGAGATCCCAAGGGTGTACTAATTTCCTCTCTAAAGCTGCCAAGCGTGGGTCTTTGGTACACGTAGTATTCTTGATTGATCTCACAGATATCAAGGTTTTTGCATCAATTAGAGTGCCGTGATCTAACGGATTAGCTGGTCCAATGTAGGGCCAACGTGTATCGGACCGCCGTCTGGATTTTCAAATTCTCTACGCTCAATTTCTCGGCTGCGTAGACCCTCTCTGATGGCGGGAACATCTTCTCGCAGCATAACGGTGACGGCGCCTGTATGAACAACGCCGTCGGTGTTGGGAAGGACTTCGATTAGGTAGGCGTAAAGGTCTCCTTCTAGCAGGTGCGATCGCATTGCCCGCTCTGTGCCTCTATCCTCCGCTCGCCCGGGTGAATACACCATCACAGACTGTGCTCGCCGGTAGTCTGCATAGACTTCTGCGCCATAAATGGTCCGCAGTGAATCTTCTAGCTGCGGCACGGTAACCCCTCGCACCACATCAACAAGCGTGAATTTTTCAGAATGCACCATCACAACTTCGCCAGAGTGACGCCGGACTAGTAAGCTTTCTCCGCTGCCACCCGCCGGGCCAAAGGGCGAGGCGTGAAAGGTGTAGCGATTTGACGGTGTATTGCTGCGCCGAATGGAGAGCCGCTCAGACGGGTGAGCCCTTAGTGTGGGGTGAGCCTGCATCCAGGCTTTTGCTTCGTCGATGGTTTGTCCGGGAAGTGCGATCACCGCGTTTCCTATCCCCAAACAAATGCCTGTGATAGTGAGCCCGGTGGTTAATCCTTTAGCGAGCACTTTGCTCAACTTAGACTCTACATTCACAGACAAAAGCTTGTTCATTGTTTTTAATTAGAGGGAGCCAAATCCCTTTCTTTTTTTGTTCTTTTTCTTCTTTTTGCCGCTGCCAGGCGCACCGCGCCAGCCTGGCATTTGCCGACCGCCCATCGGGCTTCTACCCCCCATCGGGTTGCCGCCGCCCATGCCGCCCATGCCAGGGAATCCGCCGTCAAAGCCCGGCAAACCCATGTTGCCCTGACCCATCTGCTGCATCAGTCCGCGCATTCGCTGAAAATCAGTCACCAGCTTGCTGATGTCTTTTTCGTTGTAGCCCGCGCCTTTGGCAACCCGGCGACGGCGACTCGGCGATCCTGCTAGCACGTCTGGATTTTTTCGCTCTTCCATGGTCATAGAGTTAATCATGGCTTCGCAGCGCTTCAGCTGCTGCTCACCCTGCTGCAGCTGGTCAGAAGAGAGCTTGTTTCCCATCCCTGGGATCATCTTCATAATGCCCGCGAGCGAACCCATGTTTTTCATCAAGCGGGTTTGCTTTAGAAAGTCGTTGAAGTCAAACTGAGCTGACAGAATTTTCTCTTGCAGCTTCTCAGCGTCAGCAATATCAACTTCTTCCTGGGCTTTTTCAACCAGGGTCAGCACGTCACCCATACCCAGAATTCTGGATGCCATCCGGTCAGGATAAAAGGGCTGTAGGGCTTCTACTTTCTCGCCTACGCCAATAAACTTAATCGGCTGACCAGAAATCCGTCGGACTGAAAGTGCCGCACCACCGCGCGAGTCGCCATCCATTTTGGTCAAGATAGCGCCAGTAATGCCGATCTCTTCGTGGAAGGTACGGGTAAGCGTTGCCGCTTCTTGACCCGTCATCGCGTCAACTACCAGCAGCACTTCATCTGGCTGAGCAACTTCTTTGACTTTGGCCAGCTCTGCCATCATTTCTGTATCGATTTGCAGTCGGCCCGCCGTATCAATAATGACCGTGTCGATACCGTCTTCTCTTGCCTTTGCCAATCCCTGCCGCGCAATTTCGACCGGGTTAGCATCCGCACCGATCTCAAAGACAGGCACATTGATTTGCTTACCAAGTGTGAGTAGCTGATCGATGGCCGCCGGGCGGTATACGTCTGTTGCGACCAAAAGCGCCGAGCGCTCCTGCTTACGAAGGTGTAGGGCCAGTTTGGCGGTTGCTGTTGTTTTACCTGTACCTTGCAAGCCGGCCATCAAAACGACGGTCGGCTTATTTTCGCTATTGGCCAGCGGCACGTTGGTTTCACCCATCGTTTCGACGAGCTCGTCGTACACGATTTTGATGAACTGCTGATCGGGGCGCACGCCAGAGACAACATCGGCACCCTGCGCTTTTTCTTTGACGTCAGCAACGAAGCCTTTAACGACATCTAAATTGGCATCTGCCTCTAGCAGCGCTCGTCGAACTTCTTTGAGCGCCTCGGTAATGTTTGCCTCCGAGATTTTGTCCTGACCGCGCAGCTTTTTCCAGGCGGATTCAAATTGTTCTGAGAGGGCTTCAAACATAAGAGGTGATCGATGGCTGAACGAACTATTCCTTCTATTCTAAAGGGTTGGGTTCAAATTGCTGAGTGCGAGTGCATGGTGAGCTTGGTGAGGCGTCTTGCTCCGCTTTTCTCTGTCGCTCTTTTCTACCGATAGTTCAGTTGGGTCAGTCTGTATCTGATAAGCTACCTGTGATTCAATCGTCAGAGCTGAAGACAACTGCCGGAGAAAAAAGCACCTAATAACCGAACGCTGACGCTCAGTGCAGAAGAGACTGAGCGTTACACTAGCGAGCTGCTGACTCTACAGGGCCCACAATCCGTTGAGTGTGTGCTGAATAAGACTGTTCACCATAATGTGTTCGATGTCCTACCCTGGCTACCTGACAGCTTTGTGGATTTGCTAATAGTGGATCCGCCGTATAACCGTCAGAAAGATTTCAATGGATCTAAATTCAAATCCAGATCGCCCGCAGCCTATTTTGACTGGTTAACCAGTTGGATTTCTCAGCTGCCAAGATTGCTAAAGCCAACTGCCTCTATATATATGTGCTGCGATTGGCAGTCGTCGAATGCAATATATCAGGTGTTTTCTGAGTACTTTCAGGTACGCAATCGGATTTCCTGGGAGCGGGAAAAGGGAAGTGGGGCAAAGAGGAACTGGAAAAATGCTTCGGAAGATATTTGGTTTGGCACAGTTGGCGATGACTACACCTTTAATGTGGAAGCGGTAAAGCTTCAGCGGCAGGTGAGGGCGCCTTATCGCGATCGCACCGGAAAACCCAAAGACTGGCAAGAAACCAGACAAGGTAACTTTCGCGCCACCCACCCCTCTAACCTATGGACCGACATTTCAGTGCCCTTTTGGTCTATGCCCGAAAACACAGATCATCCCACTCAAAAGCCAGAAAAGCTGATTGCCAAGATGATTCTTGCCAGCTCTAATCCTGGTGATGTCGTATTTGATCCCTTTTTAGGTTCGGGTACAACGTCGGTAGTGGCCAAGAAGCTAGACCGTCAGTATGTAGGGATAGAACAGGAAGCGCTATATTGCTGCCTGGCTCAAAAGCGACTGGCGATGGCAGAGCACAATAGAGAGATTCAAGGCTATTCTGACGGATACTTCTGGGAAAGAAATGTGCCTGTGGGCATGCGGGATGCTGCCTTAAAAGAAAATTACAAAACGTCTTCCTGATGCGCCTGTAGATTTGATAGCAGATACTATAGTACCCAAATACTATTTAGGTGCTGTGATCGCGCTACTTTACTGGTAGCGGCTGACTGGTAGCGGCCGATAGAGGTTTTCAGGAGTAGCTTGTTGTGATGATTGCAGAGAGAAAGACTGAATCTCTACAGGCAGAACCTCTGCGAGCAATAGATCAAAAGTTTTTGATGAAGCTGTTTGGCCATCAAGGGCATCAGGCACATATCTCTGAGCTGAGTCCTAATCCTAAAACGCCGGCTACAAAACGTGATCGCATTTGTCAGACGCTCGCTGAATCAGGCTTTGTCGAATATGACAGTGAAATTTTTCGCTTTACGCTGGCTCCCGCTGGGCGCGTACTGCTGACGCTGCAAACAACAAGTTTGCCGGTTACACCTGATGAGCTAAAGCTGCTCAGAGCCTGTAAAGGTTCGATGACGCCTGCAAAGCTAGGCAACAGCGTGCCAGAGAACGCACGTGCGCAGCTGATTATGGCGCTGGTAGACCGCAAACTGTTGAAAGTCGTAAAAACTGCGATCGCAACCGTCTATCTAACCGAAAAGGGGAAACAGTTCCTGCAAGCTCAACAGAATGAGCTTGTCTCATAACGGTCTCATAACGTTAGGTAACAGCGTTTGTCCGTATCTATGTCAGGATTGCTACTTCAACTCTCTAAAAATCTACGTATTTTTCAATTTATCAAAGCCAGTTATTACAATTTCTGTAAACTGTCCTAGTAAATGCAGGCACACATAACTAATTCATACATAATAATATTAACGAGTTCCTGATTGTTACTGGTATCGCTTATCCCTCTCGGGATAGGCATTTAGAAGGTAAGCTAAAGATAGGCCTGCTTCTGTAATGCCACAAGCATCTTTTTCTTTAGTAGTGATTTCGATTACGACTATTCTTTCAACTGTCACAGCGGTTTCTGTAAAGGAGTTGTGAAGTGGCAGACTATAAGAGTGAAGCCAGATCATTTGTTTAACTCGGTATGGGCTGTTCTCTCGAAGCGACCTTGAAGCGCTTTTAGCGCGCTGTTTGGAACTCAACATTTGTGTGAGTTTTAGCGCGTTCTCCGATGAGTGAATAGAGACGAGCGAATAGAACAGTGATTTTGTCGCTGAACTAACGAAATGTATCTAAAAGCTGTATGCGGCTCTTTTGTAAGGCCTGTAGGCATCAGCTAAAGATTAATCTTTAGGGAAATAGCAGGATGAGTGAGCAGATAGCTGCGATCGCTTCTCTTGTGAAAATTTTATAGAACATTCAAAGACGCATGGCTATTTGGCTGCCGGCCTTCTAGCCTTTGAGCAACAGGTATCAAATCAAAAATTAAATAAGCGAAAGTGGGGAAAGGAGAAATGAAAAATGAAAAGCTCAAGCGATTGAAGCAGCTTGGATTAGCGGTTCTGGGCGCATACGTGTTAGCGGGATGCCCAGGAGCGAGTACAACGAGTGACCTTTCTCAAGATAGTGTGACTTCAGGTGCGATCGCCCAAGCTGCAGTGACTGAAGGCGCTGAAGCCGGGATCAATACTGTTGATTTTGAAGTGTGCGCGGCAGTAGACAGCTGGCAGCGTCCAAGCGAAGATGAGCAGGCTAAGCAGCTAAGTTCAGATGCTCGCTATACCGATCAGCTAGAGGCTGATTCACCGCTCAAGCGTGCGTCCGATCGCTTCTGGGATCAACAGATTGTTAGCTTTACCACCTACGGTTTGAGTGCTCGGATGGAGCCTGTGAACCTGTCGGGCGTGTGGACTGTAGCCGACGAGCTGTGGGATTGCTACACGCCTGAAACTACGGTGGCTATCAATGAGGGCGATGTCGCTGAAACCTGGCTGCTGAATCAGCAAATTACAGGTTTGGATTGGGAAGGCGATCGCTACATCATGACCGTCGAGCCAGCTGCGACTGGTATGCAAGTTGTTCAATTCAACCGCGTCGATGATTTGGCCGAGCTACCGCTAGAAGTCGTAACAACATCTGGCAGTGCTGTTGAAGTGGTCTCTGGTGACTGGCAGTAAGTTATCGCTCTAGATTGTTTATCAATAAAAAGAAAAAGCGTCGAAAGATTAACCTTTCGACGCTTTTTCTTTTTGAGATCTAGTGCCTTTTATGGTGTCGAACGAAAAGCCAGTTCATCTACGACCCCATTTTTCGTTTCAGCTCGTTTAGCTCTTCTTCAGCTTCCCACCTGCGGAAGCTTTCATCTAGCGGATCGTAGCCTTTCCCAGCGCTGTAGGTGGTTTGATTCCAGCCGGTTGTTCCCCAGTCAGTAGAGACTTTGGGTTGAGCTGCGGCCTGAGCAGCCTGAGCAATTTTAACTTTGACCTCTTCACGCTTTGCCTTTACCCGCTGTCGTAGTTCTTTGGTCTGTTCTATGCGCTCTTTTACGCTTTTCATCTGACCCCACAGATGATTCCCCTGACGTAGCAAAGCGGCTTCCCGCTCTTGTGCGGGGCCTACTAAATCCTGCCGATTCGCAGCCTTTGCTTTTTTAACTCGGCCATGCCACTGCTGAATGTCTTTCGCTGTTTCGAGAATATTGTTCTCTAATACTTGTTCACGCCGCTTTAGATCTCCGAGCAGTCTAATCGCATCCTCCTCTTGTCCGCGCAGCTGATCTTCTAGGGCACGCAGTTCAAGGTGAGGATTGGCCCGCAAAAATTCATCTAGCCGCGTTTCTAAAAAGCGGCTGAGATCGTCAAATAAGCTCATGGCATCCGCCTATGTTCGTCAGTAGGATCGTCAACTGATTTAGACTCTGGTCCAAATCAATCAGAACCTTTGACCAATATAGACCGATCGAACTTCACCGTCGCGGCGGATAACCACATCTTGGCCATTCACGCTCACTAGGCTCCATTCGGATGTGCCGATGCGATCGCCCACATAAGCCCGCTGCGAATTTCCATTTACATCAAACAGCGCCGCCGACCGACTGCCCAAATTCAAAACACCTACAAGGACTTGCTCAGAATCAGGCGTGACGTCAGTCAGTGCGTTGACGGCACTGTTAGTAGGTGCAACTGCGATCTCCGTAGGTGCAGGTAGGGCTGGCAAAGATGCAGTGTTCCCCGGCACCATCGGAACAGAAGCCGTGGGTGATGCAGGTGCGCCAGGCGGTAAGTCGGCGGCGGCGGCTACAGGTGCTGGCACTGGAACGGTTGGCCGTTGCGCTGCTCTGTTTGGCACAGCAACATTCGGCAGTGGACTATTAGCGGGCGCAGTCGCGACTTGAGTATTGGCCTGAGCCTTTTGGTAAACCGGTACAAAGACACGCTCAATGACATTGGGCGTCGTTGCAGCCTCTGGTAGGTTTGCTCCTGGTAAGTTGGGCAGCGCGCCTGCTGTTGGCGCTGCGTTTACGTTAGGGACTGTTGTTGGGAGTGCAGGTGCGGGTGCCGCGACGGGCAGTACGGCAAGTGTCTGACCAGCCTGCGCCTGATTCGCGCTAATGGTCTCCAACGATTTCTGCAAATAAACTAGGAAATCAGCCTCCGAGCTGGGCAACTCTGCCGCCGATGCTTCGGTATTGAAGGCGAAAAGGCTACCGTTAGGGGCTGCATTACCCAACGCCCACAAGCCTACTGTACTAGCAACTGAAATACCCGCCGCGCCTATCAACAAGAAGGGTACAGAGACAGGCTGCTGCTTCGTTTTCGGTTCAAAGATAGTTGGTGACGGTTGGGGTGAGCCTGTGTCAGCATCCAACTCAGGAAGGGTCAAATCAGGAAGAGCAGTCTGTGAATAGATGTCGTTTGTAGCGTGTTGGCTTGAAGTCTGAACGTCAATAGTGGTGCCAGGCGATTGAATCACCGTGCTTTGAAAGTTGCCAGACTGTGCGGCTGTTGCTCGAAAAGCGGTCATCGGTCGTCCGCCTCTGCTGTAGCCAGATGGTTTGCGCGCAGTCGCTGACTGGCTAGCTAGTGACTGGCCAGCTAGTGACTGATGAGTCGTCTGGTGATAAACAGCAGGATTAACGATCTGCTGAGAAGCTGCTTTGTTTGAGGCGTAAGCCTGTGCTTTGCTAGCAGTCATCGTGGCCTGGTAGAGATCCGCAGCGCTTTTGGGTGAAAAATTAGCAGGCAGTTGAACAGTTTTAGTGCCAGTGGCGGCTGTCTGCCGCTGAGGTTTGATGAGGGTCATGCAAGCGCTGAGATCGCCATCTAAAATCCGATCTACATCACCAAACAGATCGTCCATCAGGTTATCGCTGTAGGATTCGCTCGCTCTATGCGTCGTTTGAGGTGCTGCATCGAAGGCGATGGTTTGAGTGGTAGAACGGCTTTTCGAAGTCATGGTTTCAGCTGGTAGTTAAAGCTTGTGATTGGGGCGAGATGAGTCGCAGCGAACTGTGTCCAAGCATCGGCGTCAAGCATTGATATCAACTTTCAATGTTGTGAAGCTGCTCCTTAATGTTGCCCGGCTGGTTCAGAAACCTATCAAGTTTAGATGTTTGTTCTTGCGTACAAGCTGCTAGTCTTCATTCCTTAATCTGAGCGATCGCCTTGCTCTTCAGCATGGTTTGGTGGGTACACATGCCAGAGACGGCTACTGAACCTATGCTTGGTATGATTTAGCAGACTTTACTGACTAAACTCACTGACTAAACCCCATGACGAGCCATTTCAGTGCCGCTCTTAGCACTCTAAAGTCCGTGGTTTCTGCGACGCCAGCTGCTTTGGCACGCGATGAGCTGGCCCTACAAGCAACGGGCGTTACAACTGATACCAGAACGGTGCAGCCGGGGGATGTGTTCGTTGCCCTAGAAGGTGAAACGTTTAACGGTCACGATTTTGTCGAGACTGCGATGGATAAAGGGGCGATCGCAGCTATTGTCAGAAAAGGCGTTCTCCTGCCCTCGGCGACTTCCCGACGTCTGGAAGTTGAGGACACGCTAGCGGCCTACCAGGCACTAGGTCACTGGTGGCGACAGCAAAAAGCGCTGCCTGTAGTTGCGATTACTGGCTCTGTCGGTAAAACAACAACCAAAGAATTAGTGGCGGGTGCGCTGTCTCAATTCGGCGTGGTGCTCAAGACGCAGGCGAATTACAACAATGAAATAGGCGTCCCTAAAACGCTACTGGGCATAACAGCTGAGCACAATTATGCTGTGGTGGAAATGGGGATGCGGGGATTAGGCGAAATTGCTCTGCTATCCCAAATTGCTGCGCCGACGGTGGCCTTGATTACTAACGTCGGCACGGCGCATATCGGTCGGCTGGGATCGCGAGAAGCGATCGCAACTGCAAAATGCGAACTGCTAAGAGAAATGCCCACCGATAGTATTGCGGTGCTCAATCATGACAATCCGCTACTGATCTCTACGGCTGCAAAAGTATGGTCGGGTAAGCAGATTACCTATGGACTAAGCGGCGGTGACCTGCACGGACAGATAGTGGGTGAGTCGGTCGAAGTAGAAGGCATTCAGATCCCGATGCCCTTATCGGGTAGGCACAATGCTTTGAACTTGTTGGGGGCGATCGCAACTCTCCAAGCCCTCGGTCTCGACTGGAAAAAGCTCGCCGCCGGCTTTACCGTCTCCATGCTGTCAGGGCGATCCCAAATTCGTCAGCTACCTAACGACATTCAGCTGCTTGATGAAACCTATAATGCCGGGGCTGAATCAATGGCCGCTGCCCTACAGCTTTTGGCCGATCGGCCAGGGGCTCGTCACATCGCTGTACTTGGCACTATGAAAGAGCTAGGCGCACAGTCTGTGCCGTTGCACCGTCAGATTGGTGAAACGGTTAGAGATCTTGGTATCGACCAATTGCTAATTTTGGCGGACCCCGATGAAGCCGATGCCATGGCCAGCGGTGCGGGGACTACGCCTAGCCGACAGTTCTCAACGCACGATCAGCTAACCGAATATATAAAGGAGGCGATGCGACCGGGCGATCGCATCTTGTTCAAGGCCTCCCGCTCTGTCGCGATGGATAAAGTCGTCGATCGACTGCTTCAGAATTCTTAGGACGGATTCATATGGTTATTACGTAGACCGTATCCTAAGATTAAAAGATGGTTTTAATTCTCTCCTCCGAACAGATATCAGCCATATCAGCTCACGCCGAACGGGTGTATCCCGAGGAGTGCTGCGGCTTGATGGTGGGAGAAATTAGTCAAGAAATCAGCCCGGAAGGCCAACAGTCGGCGCCGCCTGTAAAGAACCTGGTTCAACTGGTGCCGTTAGATAACGAGTGGACTCCTGACGTTCTACCGACGGAAGCCATCGCAGAGCAATCTTTTTCCAAAGCCAGGCGATACTGGATAGATCCCGCAGATATGCTGCGCGTGCAAAAGCAGTCGAGAGAAGATGACCTTAATATCATTGGGATTTATCACTCACATCCAGACCATGTCGCTGTGCCTTCGGAGTGCGATCGCGCCCTCGCCTGGCCAACCTACGCCTATGTAATTGTGTCCGTTTGTGATGGCCAAGCTGTCGATGTTCAAAACTGGGCGCTAGACTCAGATCATCAGTTTCAGCCAGAAGTAATTGAAGTCTCACCTTCTACAGGCATGCCCTCTGAAGGGTTTCCATCGGCAACAGATCGAATGCCGGTTTCGGCTTAACGTAACTTGCTATTAGTCTTACTCAGTCAGCGCGCTACTGCCGTCAGTAGCCCCGGTCGGTGCTCAACATAATTTTGCACCCACCCAACACTTCTGGTTTCCACACCTGGGATCATCAACTGTTCACACGTCAGGCTAAACCAGCTTTTAGCCATTTATCCTTTCAAACACCATGCTGAACCCCAATTTGGATGACATCCAACTGACCAAACACGAGTACGAACGCTACTCGCGTCACCTCATCCTTCCCGAGGTTGGTCTCGAAGGTCAAAAGAAACTCAAAGCGGCTAGCGTCTGCTGCGTGGGTACTGGCGGTCTGGGATCTCCTTTACTGCTATACCTGGCCGCAGCGGGCATCGGTCGCATCGGTATCGTCGATTTTGACGTTGTCGATCACTCAAACTTGCAGCGTCAGGTTATAAACGGAACCTCGTGGGTCGGCAAGCCCAAAATTGAGTCGGCCAAAAACCGTATTCTCGAAATCAATCCCCACTGCCAGATAGATCTTCACGAAGTGCGCCTATCGTCAGACAACGCGCTGGAAATTTTCGAGCCCTACGATATCGTCGTAGACGGCACCGATAACTTCCCTACGCGCTACCTGGTTAACGACGCATGCGTTCTGTTAGATAAGCCCAACGTATACGGTTCTATTTACCGCTTTGAAGGTCAGGCCACTGTCTTTAACTATGAAGACGGTCCCAACTACCGCGATCTCTACCCCGAGCCACCTCCGCCGGGTTTGGTACCTTCCTGCGCAGAAGGCGGCGTGCTGGGTATTTTGCCCGGTATGATTGGCGTCATTCAAGCAACCGAGACGATCAAAATTATTCTTGGTAAAGGCAATACGCTGAGCGGACGACTGCTGGTGTACAACTCTCTAGATATGAGCTTTAGAGAGTTGAAGCTACGCAAGCCACCCGAAGAGCATCGGGCTGAAATCAAAGAGCTGATTGACTATGAGCAGTTCTGCGGTATTCCTCAAGCGGCGGAAGAAGAAGCTAAGAAGGCGGCTAATATGTCTGAAATGTCGGTGACAGAGCTAAAGGAGCTGATCGATAGCGGTAAGGATGATTTCTTCTTGTTGGATGTTCGCAATCCTAACGAGTACGAAATTGCTAAGATTCCAGGCTCTACGCTAATTCCACTCGGTGAAATTGAGAACGGTGATGGCGTACTGAAGCTGAAAGGAATGCTTAACGGTCATAACCTAGTCGCTCACTGCAAAATGGGAGGCCGTTCTGCCAAGGCACTCGCCATTCTAAAAGAGGCTGGTATTGAAGGTACCAACGTCAAAGGGGGCATTCAGGCCTGGAGTCGAGAAATTGATTCCGCTGTGCCTGAATACTAAACGCTAGCCGTTCAGGTTCTGTTTTTTGAGAAGGAGGGCTTGCGATCGCAGGCCCTCCAGTCGTTTGTATAGTAAACGTTCTGATGCATTAGGACGTTTGCGCAGAAGCATTGCTGGTTTGATTACAGTTGCAACCTCTAGTCAGTGTCTTAAGCAATGCTTCAAAAGCTACAGTTATCAAGCAATTAGGATAAATTCTGTTATGAGCTTAAAAAATCGTATTTCCGACGAAATCAAAACTGCGATGAAAGCTAAAGATAAGCTGCGGTTAGAAACCGTACGCGGCATCAAAAAAGTCATCATCGAGAAAGAGAGTACTATCCGTGCTGACGGTCGCGAAGAACTTACTGAAGAAGAAGAACTTGCCATCGTGATGCAGCTAGCTAAGCAGCGCCGCGATTCGATCAAGCAGTTTACCGATGCTGGTCGTCAAGAACTCGCTGACAAGGAAGCTAAAGAACTCGCTATTTTGGAAGAATATCTACCTGCTCAGCTCTCAGATGCAGATATTGAATCAGCTGTTGACGAGGCGATCGCCAAGACCGGAGCCACCAGCATGCGCGACATGGGCAAAGTTATGGGCCCTGTGATGGCAAAGCTTAAAGGCCAGGCCGATGGCAGTAAGGTGCAGTCCATCGTAAAAGCGAAACTGTCTTAATGATTAAATTGAAAAAAAGCTAGCGGTGTAGACGCTTTTGAGGTTGACGGCGTTCTTCCATAGGCCAAACTACTTGTTTGTGCTGGCAACCTGCCGCTCATAAGTTTCCCTTCGCATATCCGTAGCCAGGATGTAACAGTTTGACGCGGTGAAACGCTAGCTTGCTGCGAGCAAACGCTTGTTCATGAGCGCGATCGCCTTCATTATCAATACAAAACGGCGTTTTGAAGGTGCGATCGCTCCCGTCATTAATACAAAACGCTGTTTTGAGGCTGCAATTGCTCCCGTCATCAATATGAAACGCTGTTTTGAGGCTGCAATTGCTCCCGTCATCAATACAAACACAAAATCACATTGAGAAAACTATTGGTTTGTGAGCGCAATTGCTTTCATCGTCAATACAAATAAAAGGTTGCATTGAGAAAACTATTGGTTTGTGAGTGCAATTGCTCCTTTGCGTCTAGAAACTATTACGTCTAGAAACTACTAACAGTACGCTGTTACCAAGATTTTGTTCACTTGTGATAGCTACCATTTTGCAAAATAGTTTTAGCGCGATATAGCTGCTCTACCAGCATGAGCCGAGCCATCTCGTGAGGAAACGTCATCGCAGAAAGGCTAATCATCGGGTACTTTTTGAGGCGATCGCACACTCCCTCGGGCCCTCCGATAAACATCACTAAAGTTCCAAAAGCCTCCTGACCTAGCCACTTCGCGAAGCTTGTCGAATCTCTTTCTTTTCCATACTCGGTCAGTACCACCAAGCGCTCTTGCGCACTGATCATGCTCAGCAGCTTATCCGCCTCTTTCTTCTTGCCGCTATCCTTAATTTCGATGAGCTCAATCTCGGGCAGGCGCTTGGCATATAGGGCAATTCCCTCCTTCAGCCAGGCCTTCTTCACTTTGCCCACCGCAACGATCTTAATTTTCGGAAAACTTTGACCCATAGACTGCTGCTATGCCTGCTTAGGATCTAGCTTACGCTCTAGCAGCGAAAAGGCCTGCGAAGCAATAATATTCAACGCTAAGTACACTAAGGCCACCGCGAAGAAAATCTCAAACGAGCGAAAGTTCCGCGCCACCACCAGCTGACCTTGCCGAAACAGTTCCTGGTAGCCAATGACGGCCACTAGGCTAGTATCTTTTAGCAGCGTAATAAACTCATTGCCCAAGGGCGGTACCATTCGACGCAGCGCCTGCGGAAACACTACATAGCGCATCGTTTGCCCAGAACTTAACCCCAGGGACTCGGAGGCTTCTTTTTGTCCTACCTCAATTGATTGAATCCCTGCCCTTACGATTTCTGCCAAATAAGCTGCTGAATTCAAGGCGAGTCCTAAAACTGCGGCCCCCCATTGGTTGAAGGAGAATTCAATGCCGAAGGATTGAAGGAGTGCAGGTCCCCCAAAATAAATCATAAAAAGCTGCACCAGCAGCGGCGTACCTCGAAAGAAGTCGATGTACGCCCTTGCCAGTAGCCTCAATGGCCAAAGCTTTGAGAGTCTTGCAATACCTAACGCAATTCCACCAATAGAGCCAAACGCAACGGATACTGCCGTCAACTGCAATGTAACCAGCGCGCCTTTGAATAAAGCAGGCAACGCATCCAAGATATAGCCCAGCGACGTTTCCAATTAAAGCACTCCTATAAATGGATATCGATTTCTTGTGCTGACTAGCCAGTTGACGGCAATCCCCTCTGCTGCCGCGAACTAGAAGACCTCCCCTTTTGGGAAGATGCGCTAACGCACACATCCTCAGGCCAGCTATTGATTGCTTTGTAGGAGGGATGGCGTGGATATTCAAACGCACTCGTCACCAATCCGTAACCCCATCCCTATCCTCACTGCTTACAGCTCAGGCGGTTCAGCATCAAACCACTTCCTGTAAATCTCAGCGTATGTGCCATCCTCAATCAGTTCAGCCAGTGCAGTATTGACTGCTTCAACATTTTCAGACCCTTGAGGCATGGCAATGCCATAAAACTCTTCTGTGAGAAGCTCGCCGACTACCGTGATACCTGGAATGTTGCCTGTTGCGATCGCATCTAAAGTGGCAGGTGCATCGTTCACCACCGCATCCACATTGCCATTTGCTAATTCCTGCAACGCCAAAGGCGCAGAATCGAACGTGCTTACTGTGGCATCAGGTACTCCATTGGCCGTCTCAGCGCCCGTAGTCCCAATCTGAACGGCAATCCTTTGTCCTTCCAAATCGTCGAGGGTGGCGATTTCGGTATTACCTTCTGCAACCGCGATCGCCAAACCTGCTTTGAAATAGGGATCAGAAAAATCAACGGTCGCCTGTCGTTCTTCTGTAATCGTCATGCCGCTGATTGCCGCATCAATAGAAGCACCCTGCAACGCCGGAATCAAACCATCAAAGGGCAGACTATCAAACTCAACCGTTTTGCCAGCTCTTTCGCCGATTGCCGTCATTAGGTCAATATCAAATCCTTCTAGCTCGCCATCTTCACCGACTGATTCAAAGGGTGGAAACGCAGGCTCTGTGCCAACTGACCATACGTTGTCATCGGCACCGCCACCGCCGTCACTGCCACCACCGCAGGCCACTAGCAGTCCAGCTGTACAGACAGCTAGCGCCGCCGACTTCAAAAAAGCAGATCGCCTTAATTTAATCATCACTTACCCTCACAGCCTGTAGCTGCCCGTAAATACTCGTAAACGTTTACCTATTCTTAAACTACTAAACTCGCGACACCCGAAGTTGTAAATAGGCAATATTCTTCGTGAAAGTCATCACTTTGTTGTCGCTTGTTGCCGCAGCGTAGAGCACAACAGAAGATTTAGTTCCTCCTCGGTGGAGAAGCCAAGTATCTAAAGAAACATCATCACCCTCTTCAAGGGTTCTTACAGTACTTTTTGTTACCGCTGTATCCGAATGCTTGTGGGCGTAGTGATAATCTTTTTCTATGTTTCCGCTTGGTTTCGCCACTAAGGTCGTTTTATGCCAGCATCCAATCCCGTCATTGTTTGTGCCAATCTACAAAAAAGCTTTGGCGATCTCGCTGTACTACAGGGAATAGACTGTCAAATTCAACGCGGCGAAGTGGTCTCTATCATCGGCTCATCCGGCTGTGGCAAAAGTACCCTACTGCGCTGCTTTAACCGTCTTGAATCCATCAGCGGCGGCCAGCTGATTGTTAACAATATTGATTTATCAAAACCAAAGCTAAGTCGTCGTGACCTGCTGGCCTTGCGGGCTAATGTCGGGATGGTATTTCAGCAGTTCAATCTCTTTCCGCATCTTTCTGTCTTAGAAAACTTGTGCCTGGCTCCTCTCAAAGTGCTAGAGCAATCGAAAAAAGAAAGTAGAGAAACCGCTCGTCTTTACCTCGATAAGGTGGGTCTTAGTGCAAAAGCTGACGCGTATCCCGACCCGCTCTCAGGCGGTCAACAGCACAGAGTTGCGATCGCCCGTGCCCTCTGTATGAAACCGGAAGTCATGCTATTTGACGAACCAACCAGTGCTCTCGACCCTGAATTGGTCGGCGAAGTGCTAGAAGTCATGCAGCAGTTGGCCAAAGAAGGCATGACTATGATTGTTGTCACCCACGAGATGCAGTTCGCTCGTGAAGTGGCTAGCAGAGTCGTGTTCCTCAATAAAGTCAAAGTCGAAGAAGAAGGCGACCCCCGCCACGTGCTATCGAATCCTAAAAGCGAGCGCTTGCAGGCTTTCTTAAGTCGCATGAACAGCACACTTGTAGCTTAAAAACTTCATATACCGTCTGACAGACGCCTACCGACAGAGGGATGCTAGCTAGCCCCTCTATCTTGCACAGTAGCCAAAACTACAGCAGTGCGAAGGCATTTAAGAAGCGGATATGGCTCAAAAATATAAGACGGTTGTACCAGGGAGCGTACAAATAATCGCTCGTAGGTTTAGGCAAGATAGCCTTTCCCTACCCAATGCTGCTTGGACTCGGTGGTGGAAGACGCTTGCAATCGGTTTAGGGCTTTGTTCTTTAATCGCTTATGTCCTGACTCAGTTTGCAATGGGATGGGAACAAGCTTGGATGCAAGCGTGGGATGAAAAATGGCTAGTACTTTGGCAAGACCGCTCACCGCTCACCTTTGCAAAGGGCGTCACCTGGGAATCTCCAGGAAATTTGGTTGGTATGCTGCCTGTCTTTCTAACGTTGACTGCGCTAACCGCCTGGTTCAGGCAGCCCTTGATTACCGCTACGGTTGTCGCTACCTACATCGGCCAGTTTGCTTTGGTTTGGATTAGCTGGGGTACATGGAGCCGCGCCCGCCCCAATTTAATTGCCGATGGCCTAGCCGCGCCCAGTCTACACTCATTTCCCTCTGGCCATGTTGTCGTTGCAATCACAATGTACGGCCTGATCTTCTATCTATGGCAAAGGACATCGCAAAATTGGTTAGAAAAGCTAGTTGCGATCGCATTTGGCACACTCTGGATTGGCCTCATTGCCCTATCAAGACTTGCGCTAGGCGCTCACTGGCCCAGCGATGTACTTGCCTCACTTCTTGTTGGTAGTCTCTGGCTAGCTACAGTCATCACAGCCTTAGAAAGAGCCTTAAACGCTGTCAATCGGTCAAACAAATCATCAAAAGCAGACGCTTAAAGAAAGTAATCTGAACCCGACAGAGCTCTGCAAAACCTCTAGACTCGAAATCTCTACAGCGGATCGATACTTCGATATCTTGCCTGGAAAAACATGTGAACTCCATAGGCTATAAATCCAATGCCTAGCGTGGCCAAAATCCACTCATCTGTCGGATTGTCATTAAACGTCGCTAGCGCATCTTCAGTTGTCTTAATGACGTCAGCATCAAACTCCCACGCTGCCTTCATCGTGTAAAAGCCAATTACCACGTACACTATCCCGCGCGCCGCAATCCCAACTCGGCCCATAATCGTAGCCCAAGTTTTTGCCGCACTGCTCATCGTGTGAAGCTTAAACCGCTTTCGAAACTCAGCCTTAATCGTGCGGTAAAAGTAATAGCAGCCAATCCCAAAAAAAGTCAGCCCAATCGCACCCAGCAGAAACCTCCCTAAAGGTTGCCGCATAATAATCAGCGCCCAGTCCGCTGGGTTTCTCCCGCCGTTATCCGACGATTTCATAAAAATCTTAACTGCGCTGACTGTGATACTGGCATAAACTACGCCGCTGCACGCATAACCAATGCGCCTTACCACATCCGAAAAGCTATTGCTACTGCTATGTTCTGGGTCTAAGAAAGCTTGTATCAGGCGCCACACCACATAGCCCATCAGGCTAAACGCAATAACTACCAGCGCTACTCGGCCGAAAGGTTGATCTGCGATCGCGCTCAATGCTCCTGTTGAACCAACCGCATCATTCTCTCCAAGGTCAAACGCCGCTTGCGTCGCTAAAATTCCAGTACTGCCATAAATAATCCCCTTCGCCGCATAGCCAAACCGAGCATAGTGCTCAATCCACCGCTCGTGGACTTGATGAGAAGAATCAGGTGACGACATAAAACTATAGATAAAAAGGGCGTACTCTACACGCTACGTCCCTCTTTTCAGACTTGTCATTCCCCTTTAGGCCCGATTTCGTCCCGATCAGACCAATTTCCTTCAAAATTGACAGCTCAATCAGGCAGTTGACTCAAATCAACATCCAGTTCATCTTTCAGCCAATTAATAATCTGTAATCGCTCTCCTCCCGTCAGCCAGAACTCCCCTGTTTCCCGCATCCGCTGATGAATATCTTCCATATCAGCCTGGTTCAAAAGCTCTGCCATCAAACCCACATCACACAAGATGTCATCTTTTCCCGCCTGATCCAGCTTTCCATAGCGGTAACGGCTAATTTGCCTCTCCAGTCTATTCAAGGTGTACGGATCTATCGCTTCAAGTCGATTCCTTCGATCCTCCGCAATGACCTCTCCTGCAACCATCTTGGCGTAATCCGTATCTAACATATCCAACCGAACCACACGCGGCGTTTGGATACTTTGATGCTCAGATTGATGGGTCATTCCCGCTATCCGAAAAACTAACGCATACAAGCGTAGTCAATAGTTCAGTTATCTTGCGCGCTCTGTTTCGTAAATTAACTTCACGCAAAAGAAAGATAACTACCGCTGCCTCTATCTACCGCATTCGCATACTCAAATCCAACCAGGGCGATCTGGTGATCGGTGCACTACTAGAAATATAGTCAACCCCCGTTTCTGCCACACCTCGAATTGTCTCCAGAGAAATATTTCCAGAAGCCTCAATCTTAATGCGTGGAGAACTCTCTCTAATTATCTGTACTGCCTCGCGCATCTTATCCAACGGCATATTGTCCAGCATGATGATATCGGCACCACTATCAATAGCTGCTTTCACCTGCCCTATCGATTCAGTTTCCACCTCAATCGTCACCGGATATGGAATCCTATCCCGCATCTGCTCAATTGCTGACTTAATCCCACCTGCAGCAGAAATGTGATTGTCCTTAATCATCACTCCATCGTCTAACCCCATGCGATGATTCTGTGCGCCACCTGTATACGCCGCATACTTCTCCAGCACTCTCAACCCAGGTGTCGTCTTCCTTGTATCCACCAGCCGACTCGGCAAATCCTCAATCACATCTGCAAAAAGTCTTGTCATAGTAGCAATGCCACATAGCCGCATAGCCAAATTCAAAGCTACCCGCTCTCCAGTTAGCAACGTCCCCAGTTGTCCATCTATCTCAGCGATTACCGTGCCAGGCTCAACTTTCGTCCCCTCTTTCACCTTTGCCTCGAAAACTACTGATCTGTCTAACAAACAAAAAATGCGTTCTGCGACCGGCAACCCTGCAACCACACCCTTTTCTTTGGCTATCCAGTATGCCTGTCCTTTTTTAGCTGCAACATCACCTAGCCCCAACGTTGTCTGATCCCCTCTACCAATATCCTCCTGAAGCCATCGCTTTAAGGAATCATCTAAAACTATCCAATTCGTCAACATGACATCTTCAGTCAGCTAATGACTTTCAATCTAGATTTATTTCAGCTTAGAGCCTCAGCGCCTACAATCGCTGTTCTCACTATCTTTCAGAAAAACGTGCAAAAAGACAGAAGCGATTTTCATCAGATTACTTTTGGATTTTGCTGTAAAAAATTGACCGACTGTAGCCATCCTGTCAGTAAAAATGCCCGAAAACCTTTCCATAAAAGGCGTTCGGGCATCCAAAAAAATACATTGACACTTTAGTGCAAGTGTCGTTATAGTGATTAAGCGCTGAAGGGAGCGGCCCCGAATGGGGAGCGCGACCGAGGCGAGAAGTA
>CALDSK010000194.1 GCA_937911865.1 uncultured Synechococcus sp. | reverse complement strand
CTCAGCTGGTAGAGCAGAGGACTGAAAATCCTCGTGTCGGCGGTTCAAGCCCGCCGCCTGGCATACGTTTCAGCCACACCCCCCGTTAGTTTGTACTAATGGTCCCCCAAAGAACAGCTTCCTTGTTTCTGAAAGTCGCTCGATTGTTTCCATAGCGGGTAGCTGTTCTAGGGCATGAGGTCTCAATGAATCGAGTAGACCGTTTCACCTAAACACCCATCGAAAGATGTGATTAAAAGCTATCGAAAGCCTTGCACTGAAGTTTTTTCGATGACTTTGACACTACATTATGTTAGGTGGAATGATTCTCTCTAATAAGTAGTTGGGTTGCTTCATATCTTTGTGGGGACAGTATTTTGAAGATTGTTGACGAGAGGGAGAAATTGATAAGTTCAAAGTACGTGCACTGTCATAGCCCAAGCTATTCAGTGATTATAATTAACACCAGGCAGCCTGTTCGAGCTGCAGGTTCAAATTCTTGTTTTAATTACTATGCCTCACAGCTATAATCAACAATCCTTCAAGGTTGGGGGGGCAGATCCTAGTAATCCTCTTTTATGTCTCTACTGTTCTTTGGTAGTGCTAGAGCTTGCGATAAAGGATCACTTTCATCAATCTGGTTCATGGAAAACAAGCCACTGTATCATCGATTGGCTGACTACTGATCTGGGCGAAACCTCTCTAGGGGCGCAACTAGAGTCTAAACTCTCCGCTTTATACTGCACCCATAGAGATGGCTCTGAGGTTAATGTTGTTGCCAACCGTTATCCTGACATCAGATATCTTAGGCATGAAACTGATTTCCCAGGGAAATCCACGGACAGCCAATTAAATGAAGCTTTAGATATTGTCAAGGATATTAAGACTAGACTTATCAGTATGGGAATAAACCTGTGACGAATGCCAATCAATTACTGAGAGCAGCAAAAAAAATTGGTGAAATTGAAACAGTATTTCGATTTCCATACGTCCATCTAATATGTATATCCCCTAACTTTGCCGACCTAGAACTAGATGAGCGTGAACTGGATTTCTGCAGCTCAGCCAAAATTAGCGTGGCGGAACTACGAAGGACTTTACGCAATTCTTTGCTTTCGTTGCGCTTGCTTACGGCTGATGAATTTCGAGAAGAATATCCTGACAATAAGGATCGAGGACACCATTGGTTGAGTGCTCTCATCGATCAGGAATTAGAAGAAGCAATTTCTACAGAAGAGCCATCTACAAGTATTAAAGTTATGCACTTTTATGGCTACAAGGGTGGGCAAGCCCGTTCAACCCTTCTTGGACTTCTATCAACTACTCTGGCGGAAGATGGATGGAAAGTTCTTGTAGTCGATAGTGATATTGAAGCTCCTTCTCTTGATATACTCTACGCTAGAAATTCTCGAAGCTTATCTAGTACGCTCTTAGGAGTTATTCAATCTACATCCAATATTATTCCTGAACGTGTTAGGACACCTGAAGGAAGTGGACATGTAGATTTATTGGCTTGTAGACCTAAGTCAGCAGGGTTTGATATTGACGCATCTGCATTTGCTCTTCGGTGTGCTCTAGAACCTATGATCATTGAGGATGCTGCTAAACGGATTGTAGAATTTGCAATAGAAAAGAAATACAATGCTCTATTAATTGATCATAGATCAGGGCTTTCACCAGTAACCTTACCTTGGATGAGCACACTTCCTGGTCCGACAGTTGTTTGTGTTCGTCTTGATGAGCAATGGCGGCCTGCTGAACAATTTATAAAATCAGTTCTCCGAACTAACCCTGCTAATCCTGGTGTTTTTGTCTCATGGAAACCAGACGATGAAAACTTGGATTCATACAGGCAACGTAATAATATGCAGATTGATTCGCTGTTAGATATTCTTGCCGAAGCAATCTCTGAAGCTGCCGAAATCTCAGACAGTTTTGAAGAGGAGGCAGAACTCTCTTCTGTTGAGCTTGAAGATCATTGGATCGTCTGGTCGTACGATAGTGCTTTTAGGCAGAGCAGATTGCCAGAGAAGAAGCAGTTATCTGGTTTGAGTATTGAATCACTCAAGAAACTTCGTAGTATTCTCAATGTTAGCTCTAAAGCAACTGAAAACATTGCTGAAGCTAATTCATTACTCAGTCCAAGTGGAGCATCTGATGAAGGTGATTTAATTCAGACGGAAGCTCTTCGAGAACTTAGTGTTCCTAACAATTCAATTTCCTATGTTTTAGGGCGTAAGGGGACAGGTAAGACTCGCTTACTTCGAGAGCTTTCAAAAGCTGGCATTGGTGAACCACTGCTAGTTGACTCAAATAGTATAGATAGCAGAGGATTAAAGTCTCCTAGTCCAGAACTAACAAGAGCGGCAGAATTATATAAAGACACTCCTGAGAAATTATGGTGGCATCTACTATCTGCTGCAATTGATATACCTGAAACATCCACTGATGATCTAGGAAGGTTGTTCTCTCAGGAGATGGAGCTGCCTGTAGGTGATGATCCAATTTTGCGGATTCTTGAAAAGATAGAGGGAAAGTCTAGACGCACTTTTTTGATAGATGGTCTTGAAACAGCATTTAACGCCAAGCTGATTTTTACTTACTCTGAAGCGCTTTTCCGATTTATACAAACTATTGAAACAGACTCCAGGTTGTCTAAGCACATCCATATTAAGCTTTTTGTAAGAAGTGACCTGGTGGGACGAGGTTTTCAAAACATTGAACAACAACTTCATGGCAAAAGTCTGTATCTGAGCTGGGACACACAAAAAATCTTCAATTTTATTTTGTCACGGATATCTCGAATTCCATGGTATCAGGAACAATTCTCAAGTTTGATTGAAGACATAGAAGAACACAGACCTGACATCCTCAAAGGTTCTCTATCAACTGAGGATTGTGAATTTCTTCTAATGAAAGCTTTTCCTGAAAAAATACGTAGAAATAATCTTGCAACAAAGACATTTCTCAAAACGTATTTTGCGGACAGTGCGAGTGACCGTCCTGAAATTAGCACTAGCGATAAACTGAGGTATTATCCACGGGTTTTCGATAAATTTCTTCAAGTAATTGCTAATCCTCAACCAACTGATGTTGGTTCTTTTCAAGGATCTCAAATTATAGAAGGAAAGATCAGTCAAAGTCTTATCTTTATTGCTCATGAAGCAGCAGCTAGAGAGTATCTCAGTCAACTTCAGTCCGAGTTAAATTATTTAGTGAGTTTGTCAGATGACCTTTCTGAGAATCAAATAAGTATTAAAGCATTATTGGATGCTTTTGAAGGTTTAAAGACACCATTCAAGTTGGATGAATGTGTTGCTGAGCTTAACTCTAAGGTGAATATAGAGAAAAGAGATATTAGAACTGCAATTGAGAGGATGAAAAACGTAGGCATGTTTGAAGACCGACCAGATTATCCGGGGCAACTTCGTGTTGGTCGTCTTTTCAAATCATCCTTGAAGATGAAGTATGTTAGAGGGAAAAAGTAGCTAAATGCAAGCTAAGAAACTCACTCTAAATTTATGGACACTTCTTCGCAATAAGCTCTAATTTCACAGTGTAATTTTCTTGAACTGAGCATATATACAGCGAGGTTCGACAGCACCCCAACAAGCCCCTTGCAGCGGACGGTAGGATAACGCTGGTAATAATTTCAAGATTACTTGCCACCGCTGAAGGGGAGCGTTACCTAATCAGAATATTTGCACAGCGAGCAACCACTCAACGGAAATAGGTGTTTTTGGGTGGTTGCTGTGACGAGAGAATGCGGGATGTAGGGGTGTGCCAGTTAGCCATTTCAGGCCGTTTTTAGTCCAAGCGGGTCATCGCTTCGTCCCGATATTGCATTTGTGCTTTTTCGCCCTCGATGGCGTCTAGAGGAGTCTGACTGTCGAGTACTGTTTCATGATTCTTCTGAAAATCTGCAGGTAGAGCGTGAATCCTAATAGGGTAATAGCTCCATAGAGAAAGGCGTACAGCGCATTGATCTGAAGTAAGACGGTGCAGGGTAGGAGGGTCACAATCGTGGTGACGACGATGGCAAACGCTCGATAGGCGAGTCGATAAGACGCTGTGACAAATTTGGGTTTGGCCTTATCTAAATTAAAGCTAAATATCTGTGAGGTCTCGGCTTCACAGAGTGTTGTTCTAATTTCCCGTTCATATGCCTGCAAATGGTGGACAAAGTACCAGGCATAGGACTGTTTAATTAAGTTCACCAAGGCAATCAGCCCCATAATGGTGAGCAGGCTCAAAAAACCCAAAAAGATTAGTAAGTCTGGGTTCAGGGTCGAGTTGGTCGGTAGGATTGCTTCAGAAAGGGGTTTCCAAACGATAACAATGGCTCCAGTTGCGCCAAGCAACTTGAAATCATCGTAAGTGCCTTGGATAAAGTC
>CALDSK010000193.1 GCA_937911865.1 uncultured Synechococcus sp. | reverse complement strand
GGCGATCGCAATTATTATCAGTGCGATGATGCAATTAAGGCGATCGCGGCGGAGCTTCACCGACAGTCTCAGGCGGTAAAGCCTCGAAGCCCGGAGCAGATTGATTTTGGGCCGTATCTGCGATCGCTTCGCGATGACGAGGAATATCAGGAGTTACAAGGGCTCTTCACGTCTACAACTGTTGAAGGTCGAAAGCCGCAGCCTGTGAAGAAGAAGTTCCCATCTCGCTTAAAGCTATACGTGCAGACTGTAAAGCAAGAGAAAAAAGACGAGCCAGAATCTCAAGAAGAACAGGAGCAGATTGAGAAATGGGATGTACTAGCTGGGCTGCGTCAATATGCCACTGATAATGTTGTGCTGATTGGAAAACCTGGTTCGGGGAAGTCTACATCCTTACAGAGACTGCTTTGGGAAGAGGCTGGTAAAGCTTTGCAGAACCCTGGCACGAAGATTCCGGTCCTGGTGAAATTGCGCCGCTGTACTTCTACCATCGAGTATTTGATTCGAGACTTCTTTATTCGTCACCAGTTGCAGCTTGAGATTAATGCCATTGAACAGCTATTGCAGCAAGGCAGACTGCTGTTGCTGCTTGATGGTTTAAATGAACTGTCGGAAGGTTTTAGGAGAGAGGCTGAGAATTTTCGCGATCGCTACTGCAAGACTACCCCAATAATTGTTTCCACCCGTGACCTGAGCGCAGGTGGCACGCTGGGGATTAAAAAGGCTCTGAAAATGTTGCCCTTAACAGAGCCTCAAATGCAGGAGTTTGTTCGGGGCTATTTGGAGGAAGAAGGCGACAAGCTGTTTCAGCAACTTAAGGGAGATTGTCTGCGAGAGTTTGCTGAAACACCTTTGCTATTGTGGATGCTCTGCCGTGTATTTGCCAATGAGTGTATTCAAGCAGAGCAAGAAAATAGAGCACCTAAGTTGCCCAATAATCTTGGCCTTGCATTTCGCGAGTTCACTCAACTCTATGACCAAGGAACGGAAGAACATCAGGCGATTCAACAAGATGCCCCTGTTGATTCAAGGAAAAAGTGGCCTAAGCTGCTATGCCGTCTAGCTTTCAGGATGCATGGTAGTGAGTCAGTTGATCCTCGTCTATCGATATCCAGAGAAGAAGCAGAAGATATTGTGACAGAATGCTTGCAGCAAGAGGGCAGAACTAACGCGAGAGAATGTGCTGAACAGTGGTTACAAGATCTGCTGGATTATCACCTGCTGCGACCTGTACGGCAGACCAATTCTGAAGAGCATGTCGAGTTTCTGCATCAGTTGATTCAGGAATATTACGCGGCGGAGAAGCTGTTGCAACGGTTGCCGGAGCTGAGTGATGGGGAGTTGAAGCGAGATTACCTGAACTATCTGAAGTGGACAGAGCCTGTAGCGTTGATGTTGGCGCTGGTGGATGAGGAAGCGCAGGCACTGCGGGTAGTGAAGCTGGCGATGGATGAGGTGGATTTGATGTTGGGGGCGAGGTTGGCAGGAGAGGTAAGACATCAAATACAGATTTCAACAGTAGCAGAAATCATTAAACTATCAGTTCCGATAAAATTAAAAATCAAGTTATTAGGCAGGACGAATTCATTTGCTGCCGTTCAATTCTTAAGTCCATTCATGAATGCCAATGAAACCTTGATAAGAATTCAAACAATCAAAGCTTTGGGAGCAATCAATAGTCTTGAATCTATGAAATCCCTCAAGAAGGCATTAGGAGATTCAGATGAGGATATCCGTTGGTTGGCTGCCTGCGAATTAGCAAATTTCTCAGACGAATCAGCTATTCCTGCACTTCAGGAAGCTTTGTGTGATGAGAAGCATCACCTTAGAGCGATTCTTGCTATTGATAGTATAGATAAAGCAAGAGTAATACCTTTACTGGGTACCACCCTATTGAATAAGAGCGCCGAAGCTAGGCGTAAAGCAACAACAAGTTTGCACTTGCTAATGAATAAGGGTTATGAAGGTATTCTACCGCTTCTAGAAATAGCACTTCATGATACCGACAGACAGGTTAGATGCTCAGCTGCACACGCTTTAAAGGACGCAAGCAATGATGAGGCTCGACTCATAATTTCGCAAGCTTGGGCTGATGAGGATATGCAAGTCCGGAGCCATGTTTGTGCTTCTCTGGGTGAGAGAATGGTTTTCTTTTTGGAGAACGACTTAAGAAAAGCCCTCTCAGACACTGATCCTGAACTTAAGAAACGAGCAATAGACATTATATCAAAGAGTAAATTCATCTCTAAATCCATAGCGCAGACATTATTGAAAACGGCTTTCTTTGAACCGAATTTTCTAATTCGAAATAGTGCTAGTGCTACTCTATCGATGATTGATAGTTCCATTGTTATCAATATTCTGGGAGATGTGCTTGCTGAGAGTAATGAAAAAATAGAAAAATATAGGTCTAAGCATTCAGAAGCGATGACCATTCTATCCTTAATACGTGAAAGGGATTCCATTCCAATCTTGACGAAGGTTTTGTTAGATCCCGACAAAGATGCGCTTACCAAAGTTTCTGCTATAAAGATTCTAGGTGAGATAGGAGATTCATCTACTATTCCTTTTCTGAAAGCAAATTTTCAGAGAGCACAGGAAGAATTCGAACTTACAAGAAATTCTTTAATTTTTGAACATACTTGTATTCAAACTATTTTGGCACTAACGAAATTAGGCGTTGAAAATCTTGAAGATTCAATTGCTGAAATATTACAAAGAAAAACCACTTCAATTGATGTTCGAAAAGATTGTTTATTTTCTCTGAGGAAGATATCAACTGAAAAGTCTAAAGCGGCTCTCGTGAATGCTCTTTATGATGAGAATTTTTCTGTCCGTCTATCTTCAGCTCTTATTCTTTCTAGAGAAGGATGCATGGATTGTATTAAAGTACTAATTGAAGCATTAGGTTGTCGTAACTCCATTAGATTTGAAGACTCTACGGTTACGCGTAGTGCAATAAATGCGTTATGTGAGTTGGGTGAGAAATGTCTCCCAGCCTTAGAAGATGGATTAAACAGCCAAGATTTTCAAGTTCGCAAGAATTCAAAAACAGCAATTGATCGGATCAAGAAAATTGATAATGAGGAATTTTATGACTTTCCCTCGTCTAAGTTATATGACAGTAAATATATTAATGCTGTTATTGATTCTCTAATACAGAAATATAGCTTTGTTGAGTTAGTTGAGTCTCTAAAGAATGTCAACTCTGACGAGGCATGGAAATTTGCTTCAGCATTAAAAGAAATTGTTCAACATGATCAAGTTAGCCAATTATACGAAACCTTGTTAAAATCGGATTTTGATAATATTTTTAACTATGTTCCATATTTGATTTCAAATATTCAAGGCCGTTCTAAGTTTTATGACTACGATATTTGGCAAGAATCGCAAGCACTTTAAAGTACAAAATCAATAAATGATAGATGCCTGAATCTGGACAGGTAGCCAATGTTCTCAAACGCCCTCCAAGATATATGCCCAAAGAACTTAAAATTTCGGTTTCCAAAACAACTCTGAAGTCCTCAAAATCAGATTTAGTCTACTGGCGCAATCAACCCTATGAAGCAAGGCTGGCAGCACTAGAAACAATTCGACGGGAATATCATCAGTGGAAATACAATGCTGAGCCAGGATTTCAGAGAGTTTATCGAATTATTAAACAAGCATAAGGTTCGTTACCTAGTGATTGGCGGTTATGCAGTAGCTGTACATGGACATCCACGATACACCAAAGATTTAGACATCTGGATTGAAATGGAGTCAACTAATGCCGGACGACTCATGAATGCACTTGCAGAGTTTGGCTTTGGTTCTGTCGGGCTTAGCCAAGACGATTTCACCAAGCCCGACCAAGTGATTCAGTTGGGCTATCCACCTAATCGAATAGATTTGATAACAACTCCTGATGGGATTGATTTCAATGACTGTTATCAATCTAAGATTAAGGTCTCAATCAGTGAAACACAAGTTAACTTTATTGATTTAGAAAACCTAAAAATCAACAAAAAAGCATCAGGTAGGCTACAAGATTTAGCTGATTTAGAGAGTTTAGATGATTAGTAGAATGCAATAATCAAAGCCATTGAAACCACTGTAATAATTGTTTCTTAACGTCATCTTTCCCTTGATGATCCCTTCAATATTGCTCATCACCGCCGTGTCCGAGTCATCGTCCTCATCCCCGAATCAGAAGAGGATACCGATCCAGATGACGACCCCACAGAAACTGTAATTGAAGGCATTCGTGAAGGCTGGCAGCAAGCCCTCGTCGGCGAAGTGTAACCTGTTTCACAACTTTGGGACAGAATGGAGTCGAATGATTCACCAATTCAAGTTGGCTTCACGAAACGCTTTGAGAGGGCGTTTGAAA
>CALDSK010000192.1 GCA_937911865.1 uncultured Synechococcus sp. | reverse complement strand
CTATCGAGAGTCGTGGCTCTGGGGACTACACAGCTATTGGTATACATACCTGCGACAAATACGGCCTGTGTGGTAGAGCGTTAGGTCGCTACCAAATGATGAGCTACCTGCCTGAGGGTGAAGCTGAGGTATGGAAAGTTCAGGGTGGCAGGAACTGGCTAGATCGTGTTAATAGCGGCTACGAACCTTCTACTGCTGAGATCAATACCTATTTCCCAAAAGCTGCTCAGGAAAGAGCCTTCGATCAGGAAATCCATCAGTTGTTCGAGACGGCTCAGCGTAAAGTTGATCCTCAGACAGGGGAGCTATTTGAAGGCAATAGGCTGGTAGAGCGAGTGACCCAAACTTGGTTTTCTGGCCCGAACAGTAAGGTTGATGATAAGGGATCTGACGATCTAGGCCGCCTGAGCATCTATGAATATGGCGTGGAATCTAGAAAGTATTACAACAGCATAGGCGGGGCAGAACCTGCTTGTACGGCAGGAGAGACAACTGGCGATTTTATCTTTCCTTCTTCTGAACAATGGAGTATCTCTTCGGGTTTCGGCCCGAGAGAGATTGGCTGTCAGAGAAGTAAGTTCCATCCTGCTATTGACATCGCAATGCCAATAGGTGAACCCGTGCTTGCTGCCGATGGTGGGACAGTGCAGTATGCCGGTGAAGCAGGTGGATATGGTTATACGGTGGTCATCGATCACGGGGGAGGGACAAAAACAAGGTATTCTCACCTGTCCGAAATTCTTGTGGGTGAAGGACAAGGTGTGAACCAGGGAGAAACAATCGCCCTATCAGGTAATTCGGATGGTAATAGCGATATCAGTACTGGCCCTCATTTAGACTTTGGAATCTATCTCAACGATCCCTATGACGACTATTTGCCGTCTAGCGGGAATGCAGTTAATCCAATTGATTATGTCGATTTTTAGGAGAACCCACGATGAAAGCTAAAAACTTGTACCAAAACGTGGCTCTGATTATGCTGGGCATTAGCCTTGCGTTTTCTTTGGCCTCCAGCGTCAACGCTCAGGTCACTATTCCGCAGGAGATTCCAGAGGGCGTCCACAATTGCATCAATGGTATCGAGCCACCTGGCCTGGTGAGAGCTGTTGATATTGCTGGTACAGCAGAAGTCGAAGGAACCAATTACTACTACTTGTATGCCTACGACCAAGAAGTTCCTGAGAACCCAGAGCCTGTCTCAGCCGAGTCTCCTAATTGGGTCGGTTACCCAAGTGATTTGGTTATTTCTTTGCAGAGCGATCGCTGTGAAATAGAGCATCTGGGTACACCGGGCGATCGCATTTCCCTTGCCAATGTCGTAAGCCAAGTCGCCGCTCGAAGTCTCACGCTAAACCGTTTTGAACGGGTTATTGAAGCAGTCGGTCGCGAGAACTTTGTTGCCCGCGTTGAGTCTTGGGATACTGGCGATGGGCAGTACTCGCTGTGGGATGAGGAGGAATGGGCTTTGAATCAGCTCAACATAGATATTCCTGAGAGGTTGCTACCATGACGCGGAAGAAGTTAGCTATTTTGGGTGCGATCGCTTCCTTTGTCGGCTGTCTACTCCTCGTTCTCAAATTTTCAGGATTTCCTGCAACTGCCGCAGTTGAACTTAACTGGCAACCTGCGACCACTATCGTTTCTGAAGAGAAGCTGAGCCAGCTGATAGAAGCTCACTCAGATTTTCTAGAGTCCAGTGAGTTCAACAGCATTTTGAGCATGGCGCTCGCCTATGAAGAGAACGATTTGATACTGGTTGACTTCAACTCTGAGCTTTTGTGTGGACGAGCAGGATGCCTGTATGTTGGCCTTCGACGATCTACAGGGGAAGAGATACTCTCTAGCTACCTGACGGTAGCACTACCCCCTAGCCAACCTGCAATAGAGACTATTGATAGAGGGTACACATTGCCCTGTCTAATCGTTCGCGATGTTGACGAGGTAGACAAAACCATTACCAAATCGACGTTCTGTTATCAGTCGGTAGATTGGGTTTTAGAAAACACAGAGCAAGCAGTCGTTGAATAGAAATTAGGAGTGTTGTTAATGAAATGGTCATATATTCCTCCTGAAGAGGCGAAGGAGTTACCTGTCTCGAAAGGCTTCATATCCATTGTTTCATTTATTCGGATAGGACTTGGGCTGTCTCTTGTTCTATCAGCAATGTTTCATCTGATGCTTTCTTGAGCCTTAAGTCACGCAATCTCATGGAAAATTATCCAGTTGACGGTGTATTGGTTAGTAGCTTAGTTACTCAGCTTTACGGTGCCGTTGGACGAGATTTTGATAATGCCTACGGTGATTTGATGGAAACCGTTCAAGATCCGGCAGCTAGTTTTCAACTGACGGGTTCTATTATGCGAGTTTCCCTATTGGCTGGATATATTCCTACTGCTTGGGAAGAGGAGAACCTGAACGGGCATCAGGTTTCAGTTGCTGAGCATCTACGTGAGCCTTGGGAGCGTGAAGTTGACGTATCACTTGGCGATACTCACCGCGTAGATGACATCTCAGACGATGATGATGACTTGTTAGAAAGAAGACAGGTGATCGCCGCTGTCGCCGCTTACATAGACAATACGTTCACAGATGCTGCGCTAGAAAGCGCTGAATTACTAGAGATTATTCGAGGAGGCACTCGCTATGCAGTTGAAAAACTTGAGACCCATACCAGAGTTGTAAATCAGACCACAGGCGCAACGCTAACGTTCTCAGATGACTCTGAAAATGATTTATTGATTGTCGAGAATGAAAGCTTTACGGCCCAAGACTATGAAAACTTGAAAGCTCTAGACAAATCAAATCATGAACGTAGCTCAGAGTCATTACAGCGTCAATACTATCCACCTACTAACGATTTGAATCTGGATCTTTGATCTCGAAGTTAGGCTTAAAAGCTAGAGCAGCACTATATCTTGTTGTAATGAAAGGACAAAGCAAGCTTTCTACAAATTCTAAATCAAAGATGAAATTTGATGAGTCTTATATCTGAAGAGAAAAGGACAATGGAAGAGACTACTTCGCCTTTAATAGCCTTGTCTGAGCAAGCCTATACTCCTGTAGAACATAAGGATTACTACATAGAACCTGACAGTAATTTGTACACATGGCAGAGCTGCGGGAGTACTTTTAGTAGCCAATATAGCGGAGGTCTTTTTTATCATCCTGTGGAAGCATCTGAGAATGCTGTAGAAACCTTGTCTAAAGAATATAAGAAAGACCCATCTAGATTTCCTATTCACAAATATAGAGATAATTGGAAAGACTATCGAAGGCAATATCGATCAGATAGTTCTCTTCCTGGACTAGGACTCTCATCGTCAAAACCAGAGGATTTATACATTGCTGTACGTGCTTTGGTTGATGGATTTACAGTTGAAGAAACAACTGAAATGATATCTACAAATTCTTGGCGATTGAACGACTGGAATGAGAGCTTGGGACAATTAGCTTTTGATCAATCTGCATCTTCTATCGTAAGTGATGCACTCACCTACATCCGACAAGAGCATCTAACAACAAGAACTCAAAAGTCAGAATATTTAATTCCTAAAAGATCAGCATTTTGGGAGCTATACAGTGAGAATTATGACGAAGATGCTTCTCTTCCTGGGATTATGGCTCCGGAAGTTCAAAGCGTTGCCCTGTATGCTGCTACTCACGCGCTTTGCGATGGCTTTACTGAAGAAGAAACTTTTGTAATGCTGGCAACGAACGATCCAACCATGAGAGCTTTAAGCGGTCAGGGAGACGATGAAAATGTTCATTCGCAATCTTCTGCGACAGTGAAAATCGCTGTGGAGTACATTAGGAGAACGCATATTTCTATTGACCGAGAACAGCTCTCAAATGAGTCGCGCTCTACTGAAATCGCAGATCGTCTCTTCCAAAACTTTTCGGCATCAGCTGTAGTTGCAGGCCGACCACTCGAAGTTCCTATGGATACTACTATTGGCAGCATATCCTACGGCGAGGAGGAAGGTAAAGCTGTGATTTCTGTCGTTAGGGAGGATAAAAAATTGCTCTTCCAAGCTGTCAGAGATCTTCTTGGCACTTGGCAAGTTGACATAAATAACAACCAACTTTCAGATCAGGATGTAGAGAAAATTTATTCTATCCCTTTAACTATTACGAAAGTTTCTGGAGATTATATCTTTCAGTCTGTTAGAAAACGCCAAGATGCGGATTTGCTTCCCGAATCTACAACGCTTGTTTTGCCAACAGAACAAGGCGATTACGAATTTCGCATTGAACAAGGAGATTATAAGCTAAGTATGAATGGTACAAATCCACTTGGGGAACATTTCTTTCTTGCATTTGAAGAAGAGGGGGCTGTGAGCGTTTTCTTCAATAAAGATCCAGTCGAAAATGCCCAAAGAATTATGAAAGCGCTGAATAATTCAGTAGAACTCGGTAACGAGAATGAGTTATAGGACTTGCTCATAGCTTACTGAATATAGCTTCAAAATGACTGATTTCAACTTTGTCGTACATCTACTTTTAGTGATAAGAGTGGTCATTCTATGTTTTCTCACCCATTTCTCCAGTTGCTTGCGCACAGCAATCCAGACACCCTTTCTATCGTGCTAGATGGCATTGAAATTTACCGTGCTACTTTCACAAATCAGGGCTTAGCTACTCTAATTGAGCGCAATGTCAGTCAAGGGAAGGGCAATTTGCTCACCTTTCATTTTGACGATAGTCCGAAGCCTGTGTACTTCCTATTCTTACGCAGTCCTCCTCATATGCCAAGCATTCCTATTGAACCTATTACCTTCTGAAAAAGAACATTTCCAATCGTTTTTTAGAAGGTAATAGAAAGCCGAAAATAGGCCAAGCTGAGCTTCCGTAAAATGGTAGACCGAGAGATTATTACAACTCACTTTGTACAGCGATTTAAAGCAGGTGCTACCTTCGCATCTATTTCGCAAGCTCGGCAGGAAGCCGATCGAGCCTTTGATACGAAGATAGTTCCGGGAACGCCAGAAGCAAAGACTGTAGATGAAGCCATTGAACTGTCACTGGTGAAAGTTGCCCGAGATATTGCAGAAACTACAGGAGGACTAGAAACTTACGATCAGCTATTGAATCTTTACGAGCGCCAGCCAATTTTAGGCGTGCGCTCTTCTACGAGCATTCGGCAGCAGGCTTACAGTACCGCGATTCCTATCGCCTATCTTGCATCGGTATTAGCAGGTATCGACTACCAGGCAACAGTGTTCGAGCCTAGCGCTGGCAATGGCTCTTTGCTCATTGCAGCTGATCCAGTCAATGTCAGTGCAAACGAACTGAACGCTGAGAGAGCTAGCCAGCTTCGTACTCAGGGATTTACGGTAACTGAGCATGATGCTGTGACGTATCTTCCCGATCGTCTGCACGATGTTGTCATTGCAAATCCGCCGTTTGGTCGGGTTAGGGGAAGACGCTTTGATTTACCAGGAACTTCACGAGGGACAAGCCAAATTGACCAAGCAATCTCGTTTCAGGCCCTAAAAGCGATGAAGGCTAATGGTCGAGCTGTTCTTATTCTGGGTGGGAAGCCAGAGACGGATATTGCTCAAAGGGCCGATGCTTACAACGCCTTAGAGACACGTCGGTTTTTTTATCTCCTTTACCAAAAGTATGGCGTTGAAGACCATTTCACAATTGCTGGAGATTTGTACCGAAAACAAGGCGCTTCATGGCCAATTGATTTGATCGTAATCGAAGGCGAAGGACAATCAAGAAGGCCATTGCCAGCAGTAACTCCGCCAAGAATATACACCAGTTTTGATGAACTCAGAGACAAGCTTAAAGATAATCTAAGAGGCCAATTAAATGAAGTTACCCAGTTACAAGAGCTACCAGACCTACAACAGAGTATGGATGCCAACATTGGCGGACTCTCAGAATCTGTTCGTCGTCCGGATACCGCCAGGTCTACAGAAAATGACTCGCAGATTCTACTGGGATTTGATGAACTGTCGAATCGAGTGGATGATTTTGCAGGCGATGGAACAAGAGGGCCTATCAGTACCGGAGCTGCAAGCGATGTTTCTTGAGACTCTGAGCACCCTGCACCTGACGCAAGAAGCACCAACGCTTTACGAAGAGGAGGAGAACG
>CALDSK010000191.1 GCA_937911865.1 uncultured Synechococcus sp. | reverse complement strand
GGGGCGCACTCATCACAGTCTGCGCCTGGGTTCGCTTCAAATCCAGCCCTAAGCGCTGAATTTGGACAATGTCTCGCTCTGTCACAATACCGACTGGCGCAAGAGCCGATTTGCCTTCAACGGCAGCGACAATCACGACACAGCTCACCTGGTGTTGAATCAGCTGCTGTACTATTTGCAGGACTGGCGCGGTTGGCAAGGCATGAACGACCTGAGAACTCATCACTTCATGAACCAGCCGAAACCGCATAAAATCAGCTGGTTCCATCAGGCTACGCAGCCACTTCGGCGTCAGCAGCCCAATGACCTCGCCCTGGTCATTCACCACAGATAGGTGATGAATATGGTGGTGGCGCATCACATTGAGCGCCGAAAAAATGTCTAAGCCTTCTCCGTCGGGTACGGTGACCACCGGATGGGTCATCAAGTCTGCTGCCGTGAGCCCGGCCAGTGCTTTATCTGTGGCAATCAGCCTGACAATATCCTTTTCCGTCAAAATGCCTGTCAGCTGGCCACTATCCACCACCAGTACGCAACTGGTGTGCTGATGAGTACTTACTGCTAAAGGAGCTGCTGAAAGTGGCGGCTCATCAGCGGCGCGTACAGGAATATGACAGTGCACCGAGGCCTGACTCATGAGGCTAATAACACCGTCAATCGGCGTGTCTGAAGATACCTGAAGGGGTTGACTATCGAGCGCTTGATGCAAAGAAAACGTTGGGGCTTTAGTTTGGAGCGCCATACGGATAGAACGTTGGAGGCAGGTTACAGTTTGTAGAAGTTAAGTAACTATTAATTTTGAATGATTAGGATAAATACTTACCTAGTACCCTAGAAATCTTAACGAAGCGCTAAACCTTCCTTAGATAAGTCCTCTTATGTAATGAGTGAACAATAGGATACGAATAGAAAACCGAAAAGCGTCTCGTGCGTCTATTCTAAGCTCTGTTTTCTAGCTTGCTTGGTAGTGAAGCCGAGAGGTGTCTTGTTCTTCTATTATTTCACCATTCTTTAAGAAGACTATCGTCACAGAGCATGACGCATGATGCATAACATAGCTGCTGCCACTGCCCAATAAGAGTTCCTGAATGCCCATACGCTGCTGAGAACCCATTACAATCAAATCTGACTGCAAATTATTAGCCGTTTGGCAAATCTCCATTCCTGGTGAATTGATCTTTTGTAAACAATCAGCCGTTACACCTGCAGCTTCGGCCCGCTCTGTATATTCATGAAGGAGCGCTAGTCCTTTCTCTTCATAAGTCTGCCATTGCTTCTGATAAACTTTCCAAACCTCCGGACTTAAAGGGGTTACGTAATCCCAGTCAACGGCGACAGGTGATGGTGGACTGTTCTGGCCATGTCTGGACAGCACGTGCAGTAACAGTAAGCTAGCGTCCGTGGCCGTCGCGATAGATAGCGCTGTTTCAAAGACGTCGGGTTCTTGCGCATCTAACGCGATTAATATTCTGTTGTACATAGGGTAAAGCTCTCACGAGTAATTAGGTATGACACGCCTTCTGTCTAATCGCTGCCAACAGTTATTGGATCCGATAGACGCTTGGGCGCGAATGCTGGCTGTGACTGACTATGCAGCGGCAACATCTTTACTCTCAGTCGTCTCACTGACCTCTTTATCTAGCGCTTCTCTGATATCGTTGTTGTAAACGACCATCACAGAGCAGGGCGCATAGTGCGTAATATAGTTGCTCGTGCTCCCTAGCATGATCTCAGCCATACCCCGCCGCTGATGACTACCAGTCACCAGTAAACTGACGTTGGCTGTTTTGGCTGCTTCACAGAGCGCAGAGCCAGCAGAGCCGTTGAGCTGAACAAACTCTGCCTCTATACCAGCCGCAGTTGCCTCATCGACCTTTTGCTTGAGCAGCGACTCATAGTAACTAACAAAGGCTGTCCACTCTCGCTCATACCTTTCGCGGACTCCTCGATCAATTTGAAAACCTCCCGCTTCGCCATAGCTTTCACCAATACTATAGAGTGGCTGCGGGCTACGGTCATTGTGAGGGTCAAGTACATGGGCCACAATCAGTTTGGCGCTTAGCGCTTTAGCCAGTTCCTTAGCGGCAACAAAAGACTAGTCGCTAATAACAGATTAATCAATAGCAAACAAAATAGTTTGGAATGGAATAGAATCCATGAAATTTCTCCTGCTTAGTTTTACTGATTTGGTTTATGTTGCGACCCTAAGAATGAGCACCCCAAGAAACCCATCGCAAAGATTCTGTTTTCATTTCGCAGACAACCACTGTGTTTGAGTTATCTAGAACAGCGTCGTCTAGGATAGTGTTGTCGCAGTCTGCCATTTCTAGCTCAGCAGCATTTAGCCGAGCCCCCGTTAGATTGGCATTCCGCAGAACCGTACCGCTTAGCTTGGCTTCGCATAGGTTTGCTCCGCTTAGGTTAGCACCGCTCAAATCTGCTGAACGCAAGTCAGCGCCTGTGAGGTTTGCCCCAATCAGTGTCGCTGCCTGTAAGTTTGCTCCGATTAGGTTAGTCCCCTGAAGGTTCGCTCCACTGAAGTTCGTATCGATCAGCTCAGCATCCGTAAGATTTGCTTCTGACAAGTTAGCGCGACTCAAATCGCTACGCTTGAGATCTGCACAGCTGAGATTGCAGCTGCTATAGGCGATATCTACCTGATGTTTGCTGATGTGAGAAAGGCCATGTAGCGCCGTTTCAGAAAAATTGCGATCGCCTTGGTTATATTCGTGAAGCAATTGTTGAAGGGTAATGCGTTGGAGTGTCATGAGAATTCACCTTCTAAGTTTGGGTAGAAGACACATACTCTACGCCTGAACTACCCGGTTAAGTATTTACAAATGATCTTAGGTTCAAAATTTGAAGAACCTGTGAGCATGTGTGATCTAACGATGCTCAAGCATATGCTGCGCGACGGTTATTCTCAATTCTGCTTTCACTACATGAAAGTCTGAGTCGTATACGCTTTCGTCATAAACAGAGGTAACAAGAAATAGTTTTACAGGTTCTATGAGTCAATCCCACCAGTGAATAACTAGAGAACACTCGCTTTCGAAGTCGCCTAAGAGTCTTCCTGCTTGCCTTCCAGAAATGACCCGAACAGTGTCACAGTTCCACTGAAACCCCAGTTTTTGTATCGTATCAATACAGGTTTCGTCTTTTGCTAATACATAGAGTGTACTAGCGTGCCAAAACTGTTCGAGATCTCTTAGAAACATGAGCGTTAAGGGCTCGGTTGGTCCATCATCTAGCGGAAGCAGCGGTCCCATCTAAAAGCTTTTCCACAGATGTGGATGATCGTATAGATCGCGAAGAATTTGTTCAGGATTAAGCGCATCGCCACCAACAGCCTGAAGCATTAGAGCAGCCACTAGCTCTTGAGCACTGCAGTCTACAACAGGTTGTTTTCGATCTAGCATGGGTAGAACCTACTGTCATTATCTGCATTCTAAAGTAGGTCACAGTTGTGAGCATACTGTGAGAGAAAAGAAGAACTGTTTTTCCAAATCTTGAAGTTTCTGAGTATTCAGTCAGCGCATTTTGGGCTACGTGTACAAACCCTTCACAAGTTCGTCAAGATATCTGATTAGGGTAAGCATCAGTAGCAGTGGAGGAAGCTAATCTTGACCAATTGGAGAAAGATAGTCAGTTTATTGGGAGTAGCGATCTCTCTGTTATCTGCTGCTGCTGGCACATTCTCATCATGGTCCACGCCGATTGATCGTACGCTTACTTTTTCTAAGCAGATTGGATTGAGTGAACTAACAGATGGAGCCTATCAGTTTTGTACAGAGCCCGATCCTAAAGACTGGACAGATGGTGCAGGTATTTGTCTCAACCTTGTGAAGGAAGGCCAGTACGCTAGTGGATACTATGGCTATCCTCATAGCAGTCACTTCATTTGTTTAAGAGGAGAGCTTTTAGAGAATTCCCTCGTTGGAGAAGCTCTGTTTATTGTGTGGTCGGCGCATCAATGGACAGATTTCCCTCAGGGAGAATTTAGCTGGGATGTCGAAAACCGGCTAATACTGGAGAATGGAATTCTTCTCACCTCTAGAGAAACAGACCAAGTAGATACCATTCGGTGGGTTACGTTTCAACAGGCAACTCTCAATACGCATGATCTGTACCTCTATCCTAGCCCTCGCATGACTGCGCCCAATCAGCTTTGCGATTGGTCCGTATTGCCTGCAATCCAACCCCAAGGAGAATAATCATGAAAAAAGTTTCTGATGTGATGTCTACTGAAGTGATTACTATTCACAGCTCTGCTACCGTATTAGAAGCTGCCAGAACGCTAAAAGCGAGAGGCTTACATACTCTCATTGTTAAGAAAAGCCATGAGTTAGATGCCTATGGTATTGTTTCTGTCAAAGACATTGTGGGAAAGGTCATCGCCTTTGGGCGCGATCCAAAGAATATGAAAGTGTATGAGATTATGACAAAACCTTGCATTGTACTTAATCCTGATTTGGGTGTTGAGTATGCAGCGCAGCTTTTGAACCAGTCTAACCTTCACAGTGCGCCTGTCATTCAAGGCAAACTACTGGGGATTCTATCTATAACCGATATTTTAGAACGTAGCAGTGCCATTGAGCAGCCGCAAGAAGTAGTAATGCTTAGCGAAGTTCGGCGGCTCTCGGATATCGCCTGTCAGGTTTGTGAAGATAATGGGCCTGATTCTGAGGCCTGTATGCAGGCATGGGCTGCCGCAGATGCCCTACGATTAGAACTTGCTCACCAACAGTCTGAAGTTATTTCAAAAACGCCCTTTGAGCTATATCAAGATAGACATTCGGATCTCTTTGAGACTGCAATGGTAGAAGAAACGCCTGGAATATAGTGATAGATATAGTGGTTGGTATTGTTGCCTTGTCTTAGCACTCATAAGTTCCTCAACCTATTGCTTTATAAATAGAGATATAAGGAATCATAAAAACGATTGAGGGATTTACCATGCTCAACAAGATTTTGGTTGCACTTAATACCCACGAACCCTACGCTCACATATTTAACCAATCGCTTGAGCTAGCAAAGGCAACAGGTGCTCAGCTTGAGCTGCTTAGCACTCTTTCTACGGTTTATGACTTTAGGACGCCTGTGGGATACTACCCCGGTCCAATGGGTTACACCATGACAATGTCAGATACCTTTTGGAATGCGTACCAGACCGAACGATTAGAAGAGAAAGAAAGCGTCCTTAAAGTGCTCTTGGAGTTGAGGACGCAGGCGGAGAAACAAGGCGTTCGGGCTGAAATTATTCAGGTGAGTGGAGATCCTGGTGTCGTTATTTGCGATCGCGCTAAAGCCGAACAAGCAGACCTGATTATTGTTGGTAGCCATGGGCGGCGGTGTCTTGATGAGCTTTTAGTAGGCAGTGGTAGCAGCTATGTTATGCACCGTGCAACTTGCTCAGTTATGGTTGTGCATAGTGC
>CALDSK010000190.1 GCA_937911865.1 uncultured Synechococcus sp. | reverse complement strand
ATTTTTAGCCGCCCGCCGCAAACAGCGCTAGAATCGCTGGGCGAAACAGGGCAGCAGGGAAGCTTGTTCATTCATCGTCGCGCCCACAGCAGCTTTGTCTCCTGCCGCAGCTGTGGCCATGTGATGGAATGCCCTAACTGTGACGTTTCTCTATCCTTTCATCAAACGCATTCAAAAGCCGCCGCTCATTTGAGATGCCACTACTGTGGCTACAGCAAGCTGCATCCCAAAAAATGCCCTGAGTGCCAGTCGCCCTACCTTAAAACCTTTGGCAGCGGCACTCAACGAGTCGTCAACGACCTGGCAAAGTACCTTCCTCAAGCTCGCTGTATTCGCTTCGACAGCGACACCACACGCAATAAGGGCGCTCACAGGGCCTTGCTCACTCGGTTTGCCAACGGCGAAGCCGATTTGCTGGTCGGCACGCAAATGCTGACAAAGGGCATTGATTTACCGCAGGTCACGCTGGTCGGCGTTATTGCTGCGGATGGTCTACTGTTTATGCCGGACTACCGGGCGAGTGAACGAGCCTTTCAAACCATCACACAAGTCGCCGGACGAGCGGGTAGAGGTGCACAGCCAGGCCGGGTAATTGTGCAAACCTATAGCCCAGAGCACGCAGCGATTGAGGCATTAATGAAACCAGCGGCAGTAGCGCCGCATCTTACTGAGAGGGATGAAACCGCACAGCCGGGAACTACACAGAAAGGAACTACGCAGCCGGGGACTACACAGTATGGAGAGTTTTTGCAGCAGGAGTTGCGTGATCGCGCGTCCCTTGGCTACCCACCCTACGGTCGATTGATTCTGCTGAGGCTCAGCGGTATAGATGAGCAAACTACCGAGAATGCGGCAGCTAGATTGGCGCGCAGGCTAGAAATAAACGCTAAAAACGGAGATCGCTACGATATTCTAGGACCCGTGCCTGCCCCTATCTTTCGGGTGGCGCGTCGGTACAGGTGGCACATTTTATTGAAACTAAAGCCCGGCGACCCTGCCCCTCAACTGAGCCGCCTGCGCGCCCCGAAGGGTATCAGCTTGACCATTGACGTTGATCCTTTAAATCTGTCCTAGCCGCTGCTGACGGGATCAACCCTGGCGTGTTATTTTGCTGGGCAGAAAAAATTGAAAGCTTATTCGTTCACTAGGCACTTCTTATCAGACAGCTTTTTCCTCTAAATTCTTTACATGCCTGGGCGCTTCCCCATGGCGGTGTCGCAGTTGCCTGCTCAATATTGTCGGCGTGGGCCATCAGCTTCTCAGCCGCATTTAACACGGGGGCACAAACAATTGGCCACTGGGGATGTCTTCTGCTGATTCCCTGGTTCACCTTTATATATACTGGGCTGTTCGTGACTGGCCACGATTCTATGCACGGCAGCGTAGCGCCAGACAATCCTCGGGCTAACCGTATTTTGGGAGAGCTGAGCCTGTTTTTCTATGGGTTAATTCCTTACGACAAGCTGCATCAGTCGCATTCTTACCACCACCAGTTTCCAGCTAGCCACCGCGATCCTGACTTTCACAACGGTCGTCAGACCCATCCGGTTCTCTGGTACTTCCGCTTTATGCGCAGCTATTGGACGCTTCGTCAAACGGTTGGCATCGTGCTTATTTACAATGGCCTGCACCGTTTCATGAACGTCCCCGAAGCCAACCTGTTGATGTTTTGGGCGATTCCTTCGCTGCTTAGCTCCATGCAGCTGTTTTACTTTGGCACGTACTTAGTTCACCGCAAACTGCCAGACACCTACAGCACCCCAATGTGCGCCAATAGCAATTACTGGCCCGAAATTCTCTCTCTTCTCAGCTGCTATCACTTTGGCTACCACCGTGAGCACCACGCCTTTCCAAAGGTGCCCTGGTGGCAGCTGCCGCAAATAGCACTGCCTTCAGATCACAACGGTAAAATACAAAACTACCAGCAGTGGCAATACGTTAGAAACGATCAATAACCCTTTGGTCCAACGCGATCGCACTCGCCTAAACACATAGATACTGGCTACTATCATCAGCGCTAGCTCAATCGGCGCGGCAATATTGCCATAGTGATTGGGGTCCCAATAGGACACTGGGCTCTCGAAGCGAAATTGGCTGAGCGGCCAAAAGTGTCGGTGGCCATCGTCTACATGTAAGGGCAAATCTTGAAGGCAGTGGAGGACAACGCTGCTGAAGAGGAGGGCTAGCCCGGTTTTGGAAAAGTATAGTGCGATCGCAATACCGACCAAAGCAAGCGGAATCGAATTAAAAAAATCAAAGACGTCTTGCCAGAAAGGACGATAGTATTCCACGTTCCAAATTTGGGCCTCTGGTATATCTAAAAGCTTCAGCCAGGCGTAGAAACCAAACATAGCCAGATCGGGAATTAGCGCCCCCCAGATAATCAGCGGGTTCCAATCTGGCTGCTTTTTACGCCCGAGGATGGCCAGATTGAAAATAGCGTGGGCAGGCGTATTCATGCAGCGTCCTCTGAGTTTTCTCTAGATTTTCTCTGGGTGTCCTTTTGGTGTCCTTTGACAGCAACACATATTAGCGATCGCAAGGTTACAGTATAGAGAGCCTTTTTGAGTGAGTAAGAACCGATGAAAATTGCCCCTACCCTTGCGCTGATATCATTAGCTGCTGTAGGTGGCACGCTGTTTTTTACCAATCCAACAGAAGATGAGTACGCCGAACATCTTTCTAGCAATATCACAATAGAAGCTCAAAACGCACTGTGCGATCCGGAAGGATTTTCGAGCTGGCTAGGGCGCGTGGGTGAGGCTCTCAGCAGTGCCTGCCAGGGAATACTCGCAGGTGGAGAAAGACTTTCTGATGAGGAGGTACAAGATTTGATTAAAGAGAATACCGACTACAGGAATCTGTTCTTCTTTAGTACTTACGAGACTCAAACGCCAGTTGGCAACTACAGAGCGATTGGTGTTTTTGACCGCTTTATCTTAAGAGAGAATGCAGAAGGCGAATGAATTCACAGCGGCCTATCTATTTAGATTGCAACGCCACAACACCGGTAGCACCAGAGGTAATGGCGGCGATGCTGCCTTTTTTTACCGAGTATTTTGGCAATCCGAGCAGCCTAAGCCATGCCTATGGATGGGAAGCTGAGGCAGGCGTTAAAAAGGCGAGAGAGATTTTAGCAGGCGCGATCGCAGCCGAACCGAGTGAGATTATCTTTACCAGCGGTGCAACAGAAGCCAACAATCTTGCGATTAAAGGTGTTGCCGAAGCCTATATGAGTGAGGGCAAGCACATCATCACTGTACAGACAGAACATAGCGCCGTTCTAGAACCCTGCCGGTATTTAGAACGGCTTGGGTTTAGCGTGACTTATTTGCCAGTGCAGCCAGATGGACTCATTGACTTACAAGACTTGGAAAACGCGTTTCGTGATGACACTATTCTGGTGTCGATAATGGCCGCAAATAATGAGATTGGGGTGCTGCAACCGATTGAACAGATTGGTGCGAGGTGCCGTGATCGCAACATTATCTTTCACACAGACGCGGCCCAAGCCCTCGGTAAAATTCCGCTAAACGTGCAGACGATGCACATTGATTTACTCTCAATGACAGCACACAAACTCTATGGACCCAAAGGGATTGGCGCATTATACGTGCGTAGGAAGAATCCTCGGGTACAGCTAGCGCCGCAGATTCACGGCGGCGGACAGGAAAGAGGATTGCGCTCTGGCACGCTGTATACACCGCAGATTGTGGGGTTTGGAGAGGCCGTGCGGATTGTGATAGATGAGATGGAAAGTGAAGTGAATAGGATAGGAGAGTTGCGTGATCGCCTCTGGGCTCAGCTATCCGAGCTACCCGGCATTCATCTCAATGGGCACTCAACTCAGCGCCTAGCGAATAATCTCAATGTCAGTATTGAAGGGGTGGACGGAAATGCTTTGCTGTCTGGATTGAGAGGTGCGATCGCGCTCTCATCCGTCTCAGCCTGTAGCACGACAAATCCAAAACCTTCTCACGTCATCAAAGCGCTGGGACGGAGCAATGAGCTAGCCAAAGCAACCTTACGCTTTGGACTCGGACGCGATACTTGTGAAAAAGACGTCTTAAAAACTGTGAAAGTCGTATCAGACGGAATACGAGCGGCTAGACTAAATCAGGGCAATCAAAGACCATTCCGGAAAATACGCCAGGATAACTACGATGACTGAGACCCAAACATCTGCAGCCAAACACCTTGCCGTATACGATGCGGCTAATGCTGCTGCAGCACATCTTAAAAGCCTAAGTAGTCATGGCTTGATGGGTGAAGAAATTGCTGATATCCGGCTTGAAGAAGTAGAGCTGACAGAAGATGAGTCACGGTGGTTGATCACGTTAGGCTTTACCCGACCTGCTGATAATCAATTCATTCCTACTATGGTGCAACGAGAGTACAAACGATTTGAAATTGACGCAGTCACAGGCGAAGTTAAAGCAATGAAAATTCGGACTGTCTAGGATGAATCTGGACTTCGAAGTACTCTTTGTTAAATATCGGTCAGCCGGCATTCTCGTAGATACCAACATTCTACTGATGTACGTGGTAGGTCTAGTTAACAGGCAACGTATCCCGCTATTCAAGAGAACTAAACAATTCTCAGTTGAGGGCTTTGAGCTATTAGATCAGATTTTGCGAGCCTTTCATACAGTCGTGACTACACCTAACATCCTGACGGAGGTCAACAGCTTAGCCAATCAGCTAAGCGCACCCGAAAAAGCACAATTCTTAAAGCTTTTCGCAACGACAATTAGCAGGCTAGAAGAAACTCATTACGCTAGTCAACAATTGTCAAAGCTACCAGAATTCCAAAAATTCGGTCTCACCGATTGCAGCATTCTGAATCTGAGTCGGAACCAATACTTAGTTCTGACAGACGACTTTAGGCTATCGTCATATCTGCAAACAAAAGGCATCGACGCTGTCAACTTTACGAACCTTCGTCCTTTTATATGGCCTACGTGACTGTATTGCTAAGTTAGAAGCTTGCGAATCGGTCAATCCCTGCGACAATAAGAGCCGACTTTACTACTGCATCCTGGCTATGGTTCAAGAATCGCGGGGCGGCAAGCCCAACAACGTACTGGAAGAAAAGGTTGGTAGCAAACCCGCTCAGTCTCTGACGATTTCGGTGGCGCTGATGTACGTGGGCATTGCGATTACAGCTGTCTTTGTGCTGGCTGCGCTGTTAGCCCCCCTGATGCAAAGCTGGGGCTGGGTACAAGATCCGACCGCTGGGCTAACCAATCCGATTCATGAGCCGCCTTCTGCTGCCCACTGGTTTGGCACTAGCCGTCAGGGCTATGACGTGTTTGCGCGAACGCTGTTTGGGACTCAGGCCGCCTGGAAGGTGGTGCTGCTGGCAACGGCAATGAGCGTTGTTGTGGGTGTGCCGCTAGGCATGCTCAGTGGCTACCTGGGTGGAAAGATAGACCGGGCGCTGCTGTTTTTTATGGATACCATATACACGCTGCCTGGGCTTTTGCTGTCGGTCACGCTAGCGTTTGTCGTGGGTCGCGGGGTCGTGAATGCGGCAGTGGCGCTTTCGATTGCCTATGTGCCGCAGTATTACCGGGTAGTTCGCAACCATACCGTCAGCGTCAAAACGGAGCTGTTTATCGAAGCCGCGCAGTCTATGGGCGCATCTACCTGGACTGTGCTTTCACGCTATCTGTTTTTGAACGTGGTGCAGAGCGTGCCGGTTTTGTTTACGCTAAATGCGGCAGATGCGGTTTTGATTCTGGGTGGATTGGGCTTTTTGGGGTTGGGCTTGCCTGAGTCAACGCCTGAGTGGGGCGATTCTTTGCGGCAGGCGCTAGACGCTTTGCCAACAGGCATTTGGTGGACGGCGCTGTTTCCAGGGCTAGCCATTACACTGATGGTGACCGGGCTTTCTTTGATCGGCGAAGGGCTAAATGAGTTTATTAATCCGCTGCTGCGTCGGGAGAATTGGGACTAGATTTTATGGGACTAGATTTTAAAGATGCCCACAAGAGCACTCTCTAAAAGCGGAACAGCGAAACAACAAGATCTGTACAGTGTCTATCTTGAGCGGCCTGAGGCGCAGCGCTTTTTGGTTCAGATTTTTGCACTGCTGTATGAGCCGTCAGGGCAGGAAAAAGCTCGCAGCTGTTGGGTAAGCGCAGCAGAACAACAGGACCGTACCGATCGAATTTTGCCACCGGATCAATCGGCCTTTAAGGCGGCTTTTCGAGAGTTAATCGACCTGGGACTTTTAACGCCACAGCTGACCGTAGGCGCTTGTTGCTGCGAGCAGATTGTAGATTTGGTGGTGCGTGATGCGATCAAGATGGCGACGTTTGAGCCGATTGTGGCAGCGATCGCACAACGCTATCCCATTAAGGATCGCTACCCTGGCGGTCCGCCCTTTTTCCGTAACGAAGCCCAGCTTATGCGGGAGGTCCGCATTGCAATTTACCGTGAAGATCTACCGGTGCTAAAAGAGCTGTTCACCCATGCAGGCCAAGTTTACTGGCAAAGCACGCTTACGCTTGAGGAAGCGCTGCTGGGCGTGCTCACCCACCCGCTCGATATTGACTGGCTAGATAGCCTATCGGATGTTTTTTTTGAGCTGGGCATAATTGCCATTTTGAGAGACGCGGTGCGACGGTGCGAACCTGCTGAGGCCGTATTTGAGCTGTTAGAAGACTATTGTAAAAATGGCCGAGTCGGAGAAACGCTGCATTTACTCTACGCCGAGCAGCTGTGGCTAAGAGGTCGGCTAGAAGCCGCGACGCATACGCTTAGTGCACTGACACTACCCGTAAAACTGCAGCCGCGTAAGTATGCTTTGGAAGGCGCGATCGCATTTCTTACAGGCCATACAGCCAGCGCCCTTGCGCACTACAAGCAAGGGCTCAAAACAGCGGGCAAATCACAGCGGGCCCAAATGCAGTGGTTTGAGCAGCCTGCCACCCTTCTATACTTTTTCGCGCTGCTAGCAGACGGAAGCGTAGAGGCTTTATCCGAAGCCGAAAAACATGTCTTACTCATACAGCGGCAGGCCAGGCACTGGTTAAAGCACAGTACGCCACTTCTCTTCGCCGCGCTGCAACAACAACAGAATAAGCCCACATCAGGGGCACAGAGATTCAGTCAGTATCCGCTCAAAGCAGTCGGGCTAGTAGCGCTGCTTGAAATCTACTGCCTACACTGGCTTCAGGTAGATGAGATCGAAGAGTGGATCGCTTTGCAGCTGCCGTGGCTGTGCCAAAAAATGATGAAATCGGGATATCAGTGGCTAGCGCTGGAAACGGCTGACCTGCTAGTGAGCTATCAGCCAGAGAGTCCGTTTTCAAAGCGGGTAGATACGCTAAGAGCTCAAACCAACAGTATCTCTTTGCTCACTGTCGTAGAGAGAAAAGAAGCCTGGGAGCGATCGCTAGATGCGCTGACCGCCCTAATGGGCCCACCTGTAGATGAAACGCCGCCAGCACCGGCTGTAGAGCCGACCTATCGTCTAGTTTGGAGACTGCGATTTGAGTCTTTGGATAATTGGCATGTTGTTCCAGTCGAACAAAAGCTGAGTGTAAAAGGTGGTTGGACCAAAGGTAAGAAGCTCAATCCCAAGCGACTGTACGGGACCTACGGCTTGCCAGACTATCTGAGCGAACAAGATAAAAAAGTTTGTTCTACTATCAGCGTTCAATACAGCGATCGCTATCATCACCGCACCAGTCCCACCTATTTTTTTACAGCGGACGCGCTGTTAGCGCTAACCGGGCATCCGCATATTTTTAGGGAAGATGCGCCAGAGGTGAAAGTGGAGGTGGTAGAAGGAGAACCTGAGCTGGTGGTGAGAAAAGTGCAGCGCGATCGGCTAGAGCTGTCGCTGTCGCCACCGATTACTCGGCGAGATGTTATGGGGATAAAAGAAACCCCGACACGGATTAAAGTGATTGCGGTGAGCGAGGCGCATAAGCGAATTGCAGAGATATTGGGCGCGGCGAATCGGTTGCAGGTACCGGCAAAAGCAGAAGCGCGGGTTTTAAAAGCGATCGCATCGATCGCTAGCCTAGTCACCGTGCAGTCGGATATTGGCGGTGGCGCTGAAGCCGAAACTGTTCTTTCTAACTCCATTCCGCACATTCATTTACTACCCGCAGGCGAAGGGCTTAGAGTCTCTTTTTTGATTCATCCTTTTCCCGCAGGCACCGCCTGCTACCCACCGGGAAAAGGGGGAGAAACGGTTATCTCAATCGTTGATGGAAAGCGGCTACAAACCCAAAGAGACCTAGAAGCCGAAGTTCAAAACACCGAAGCAGTTAGCACCCGGTGCCCGGTACTGTTTCACTATATTCCGCAGGAGAATGAATGGTGGATAGACAATCCATTGGATTGTTTGGAGCTGCTATTACAGCTTCAGAACTTAGGCGACGCAGTGGTGATTGAGTGGCCCGAAGGAGAGAAATTTAAAGTCTCTCGCCAAATGAACAGCAGTGACTTTCAGTTCAATATTCGCCGTAAAAAAGACTGGTTTGCCGCCAGCGGCGAGCTGCGGGTCAGCGACAATCAGGTGATGGACTTGCAGCAGCTAATGACCCTGCTAGAGCAAACCACCGGACAGTTTGTGCCCTTAGAAAACGGCGAGTTTTTGGCCCTCACCGACGAATTTCGGCAGCGATTGCAGACCTTGAGTCGCCTGTCGCAACGCAAGGGAAAAGAGCTACAGATCAATAGCCTAGCAGCCCTGTCTATTGATGAAATGGTGGACGACTTTGAACATCTGAAGGTAGATAAGGCTTGGAAGACGCATGTTCATGCGATTAAGGCGGCGCAGGCGATTACGCCCAAAGTGCCCAAGACGTTGAAGGCGACGCTGCGGGGCTACCAGCAAGAGGGGTTTGTGTGGCTATCGCGGCTAGCTAACTGGGGCGTAGGCGCTTGCCTGGCAGATGATATGGGATTGGGCAAAACGCTACAGGGGCTGGCGGTATTACTAAAGCGTAGCCAACAGGGACCGGCGCTAGTGATTGCGCCGACGTCGGTCTGTATGAATTGGCAGAGTGAAGCAGCCCGGTTTGCCCCTAGCCTGCGGGTGGTGAGCTTACGAGAAGAAAGTCAGGCGAATCGCGAGCTGCTGTTGGACCAGCTAGGAACAAAAGACTTGCTGGTGTGCAGCTACGGACTGATGCAGCAGGAGGCAGTGGCAGAGGCGCTGGCGCAGGTGAGCTGGCATACGATTGTGCTGGACGAAGCGCAGGCGATTAAGAACCATGCAACGAAGCGATCGCAGGCCGTTATGGCCCTTCAGGGCGACTTCAAAATTATCATGACTGGCACGCCCATCGAGAATCACCTGGGCGAGCTGTGGAATCTGTTCCGCTTTATTAACCCTGGACTGTTAGGGTCCTTAGAAAACTTTAAGCTGAAGTTTGCAAATCCAATCGAACGCGATACCGGGAAACCTGCTAGCGCCGCGGCCAGCGATGCTTTGCGACGACTGATTCGCCCTTTTATTCTACGGCGCACTAAGGATCAGGTGCTTCAAGAGCTGCCTTCAAGAACAGAAATTACGCTTTCTATAGAACTTAGCGAAGAAGAAACAACTTTTTATGAGGCCTTGAGAAGAGAGGCGATCGCAAAGCTGAAGGGCAGTAAGAAAAAGGCAGGACAACAGCACTTGCAGGTGCTAGCAGAAATTATGAAGCTACGCCGCGCCTGCTGCAATCCTACGCTGGTAAAGCCAGAGCTAGCTATCCCAAGTACAAAACTGGCAAGATTTTCAGAACTGATAGAAGAGCTTTTGGACAACGGCCACAAAGCTTTGGTATTTAGTCAGTTTGTAGATCATCTCAAGCTGTTGCGCACGCATCTAGACGAGCAACAGGTGAGCTATCAGTATTTAGACGGAAGCACGCCTGTCAAGAAGAGAAAACAAGCTGTAGACGCTTTTCAAAAGGGTGAGGGAGAAGTCTTTTTAATCAGCCTAAAAGCAGGCGGCTCGGGCTTGAACCTGACAGCAGCAGACTATGTGCTGCATATGGACCCTTGGTGGAATCCGGCAGTAGAAGATCAGGCCAGTGACCGGGCCCACCGCATTGGTCAGCAGCGCCCGGTCACAATTTATCGCCTGGTGGCAAAAGGCACGATTGAAGACAAAATCGTTGGCCTGCACAAGGTAAAGCGTGATCTGGCCGACAGTCTGCTTACAGGCGCAGATATGAGCAGTAAGGTTTCGACCGATGAGCTGCTGTCGTTAATTCAGCAGTAATTTGTCGCAGTGGTCTGTCGCAGTAGTCTGTTGCAGTGGTCTGTTGCAGTAACCAGCCTTCTAATGCGATAACCCAACTAACTTTGTGTAGAGTCGGTTGTAGAGCACCAGGTGAGCAATAGGGCCAAAGTATTCGTTCGGTGGATTCATGGGATGCTCTAACAGCTCGGGGGATGTCATCTCAATAATGCGATTTATCCACAATGCTTTTCGCTTAAATTCGTTGCTGAGATGACCAATTAAGGTAAACACACGAAACGAGTTTAGCGGTGCGACGCGCTCAGCTGGAAACAGATCAAAGATTTGCTCTTTGGCCCCCTTACGGCCAGCGGTACGCTGTTCTATAAAAAAGTAGTCGCAGAGATCTATGCAGTCATCTGGGTTGGCCTCTGATGATTCTTTTCTGATGGCGATCCAGTCATCAAACGCGCTGGCGAGCTCGGCGATGTTGTCACTGGTATGTGCTTTTTCTTCTGCGTTGGTCGGTTGAAAATGGTTAGCCAGCATTTCGCCAGTAGCGGCTTGAGCGGTCTTTACCGGAATTAGGCAATCGCGCCCTAATTCAGCACAAAATCCGGCCAGTGCAATGCCTTTGAGCGGATCGCTGCCCCCTCGTAAAAACTCTTCTGACGATAGCCAGGAAACGTTATAGCCAGCGTGCTCTAGAATAGCCTGTCGTCGTCCGGGGATTTCCTTACGTTGAAACTGCCGGCGATGAGGATAGTTAGTTTTTCGGGCCAGTTTTTGCGGCAGCAGCCGGTCGGCGAAAGTAGCGCGCCGATGCACTCGCGTATAGGTTTTAAGGGGAATGCTGGCAGCCGCGGCGATGCTAATGAGCAGCCGCGAATCGCGCCCACCCGAGAGTAGCAGCGTTGGCGCATTAGGCGCATTGATTTCTGCAAGACGCCGCATGACGGTTTCCGCCGCCTGCCGTAAGTCCTCACAAATGCTGTCGTCTGTGTAATTACCTTCTAGCTTGCCAACGAGAGATCGCGGCCGACAGGTGCCCTGATGTAAATTCAAAATCTGGCTGGGCAACAGTCGCGACGCGCCCGCCACCGAAGAATGCGGCGGCGGATACCAGGAGACTTGCTTAATGGTGGCCTGCGCTGCTGGCTGCCAACCCGCATGACCGAATTTATGACCACTTTTGGCGCTTACTCTTATAGCCTTTCCAGCGATGGCCTTTTCGGGCGCGATTTTACTGTTCTGGAGACTTACCCTCAATGCTCGCTCAATTAGCACGGGGCTGCTACTAGCCCAGAGAGCATCGTCTGAATCTTTTCCGTAGTAGCAATTCAGCATCGCCGCTGCGTCAAGGTGCAGCGCTTGCTCGCCGATCAACACCCAGCGACCAGACCAGTTCTGATGAAGATCAGGTACGTCTTTGCTGTCGCATTGAGCGATCTGTTCTGTTGGCGAAGGGCTATCGGGACGCACATCGACCGCCAGACCTAGCAAAAACCATTTGGCCCCGCGCTTATCGGCTGTAGCGCTTATTCTTAGCTCAGGGTCGGCTGAGAGAATAAGCCCAGGGCGAACCTTAAACGTCAGCCAGTCGGGACGAGCCAAATAATCTTGTGGGCCAACAACAAACTGTCGCCGATGAACGCGAGTGATTGCGGCGGTCTTTGAGAGAGTCATAGTGATACCTTCCGCACTTGGAAAAAAATGAACAGATAACAGGCGTCTTTTTTTCAGCTGATAAGAGAGTTCTTTTACAGCTGACAGATGCTTGCTTGATCCTCTGCAACAAATAGTTTGAGCTTAAAATATGACGAAAATATGACAGCTACAGCCTTTTTGCAGGGAATAGGTATAGCTGAATTTGAGTATGAAGTGAAGGTTTTCGGCAATTACAATATTTCAGTACTTTAGAGTTAGAAGACACCCTATATGGAATCTTCAGCTCATACCTATTTTATGCAGTGCTGCAAAAGAGAAAAAGGAATAAGCCTAATCATACATCTACGATAAAAAGATCTATTGGCTACCAGCGCCTTTTGTCAGTATGGGTTTATGAGCCAAAGCTATCTGATACGATCTGTGTACTTTTATACGGACAGTTCATGTCATCAATCAGCCGTAAACTGATACGCTTCTCCGAATATGCTGCGGTTTCGGCATCGGTAATTGGCATAGTCGCAACCATCGCCACTCAAAAGCCTGCTAGCCGCCTAAACATTGCATAGGCAGAGCAGCAAACCAAAAGGACAATCTGCGTAGTTGTCAGCAATTCTTGTGTAAAATAATTGACACGCTTAAATCGCGGCTGATACGCTTGTTTTTACGGCTGTCAGCGCTCAAGCGCTCATACGGCCCACCGCCCCGAAAAATTTAGCCGCTGACGATGACTGCGGACACAGTACATCGCCAGCTAGCCCCCAAGACTGCGCAAACAGTAGTGGAGGTTGCGTCTATGATGACACAGCCACCCTAACTTTTAGCAAGTTGGGGTGGCTCGATTTTTCGTGGGGCTTTCTTGACACACAACATCGGAGAGACCCATGAAATCTACAACAGTCCTATCCGCTCGCCCTTCTACAGGCGGCGCAGACCCTGCTGCGCACGCACCGCTACCGCATCTCATTACGCCCAGCACCGTTCCCGGCGAATCCATCCGCCATATCTTGCTCGGCAAGCCAGAAGCCATTCAACAAACCATTCATCTGTTGCATATTCTTCACTACAGTGAAACCGTGCTGTGGAGCCCGGTGCTAACGGTGACAGACCCGATTATTGTGACGCCTTCACAAGCAGAAGCGATGAGTTTGTTGCGTAAGGCGATGTAGAAAGCAATACATCTGCATAACCGATTTCACGGTGGAACTTACACAAGCGGTTGATTGAATAACAGGTTGCTAGACTAGATCCAGAGAAATCATGGATATTTGAACAAGGCGTTGTGGGTAAGTAGGTCTATTATGTTTTAATGGCATAAGATTTCTGAGATTTAGCTTTTCAGAAGCAAGCAGCGCCTTGAACAAATACCAGCAGATTCTGTCATTTTTTTGACTATTTACAGCTATAAAATCGGGCATTCGAAGTTGTTACAATATCGATTAAGCTGCGTGAAAAAAGAAATTAATTGTATGTTATCCTCTATCAGATTTACCAGTAATTTTTTAGCGCTTTATGGATTCAAACGATCTTCTAACAGAAATGAAAGAGCTGTGTAGCAAACATGGTAAGACAGCCATGAGCACTTTTATAGCTTTTGGAGCTGTACTTTCTATTTACAAAGTAATTCCTGATGAATATCAGCTTCAGGATAATGAAGACTCTTATGTCAACGTCCCAATCGAGATTCGTAATTCGAACGAAGAACCTGTTTCAGGTGTTAAAGTTCAATTCACTTCTGAAGGAGCTCCTGAGCCCAAGGTTACCGACACTGATGGGTTTGTGGAGATTAGCATCCCAGAGAGAAATGACATTCGGGTTGTCTTCAGACATGAAGAGTATAAGACTGTCAACCGTACTCTCGATCTTAGAAAGGATCCAGAAAAAACAAAAGTTTATTATATGGATAGAGCAACTACCTACGAGTGATACCTGAGTAACAAGATTTTAGTTTCTCTTGTCACATTGTTCACACTCGATCATCTTGTAACATTTACTACGCTCTACGGATGATTTGCCTTGATTGGAGCTACCACCAAACCCAACTTTACTTGAGGTATCACCACCCAAGCAATATTTGTCTGTCCAGAGCCACAGTATCATTCCGAAAAAAACTGCTGGAATTATCATAGGAAAGAACCTTTAGAGAAAATTGAATCTGAAATTTTCTGTTCAATTAATATTATAAGTTTCTAACTTGTTTCGTGTGCGTTTTTTCAGACTCATCATGTGTAAATATGCGTCCTGTTGGTTTCTAAAATTTTCAAGAATTTGATACACATAGACGTTATGGTAAGCCTCTATACAAAGAGGTCAGATGAGATACTTACTTCTCTACAAAATACGACTCATGCATACGAGAAGTTAAAGCAACAGAGATGCTGCCCCTTAAATCTACTGCAACTAATAACGACCTAAGCAGGCCGCTCAAAACGTTATTCTCTTTATGTAAGATTATTTCTCATTCTTTGAGAAAGCATTGAAGATAAAGCTATTCTTAATTGCTTTAGAATGAACATATCTGCCTGCCGCAAGCGGACGGAGTACCACTTCTCGACGCTCACACGCTGCGCGGCTCGTCGTTCAGCAGCGCTCTTCGGACACCTGTATTTCCCGAATGCCACAAAGCAAAGCGGCGGGGAATTAGCCTTAAACAAAGTCAAAGCCATTCAGCTAGTTTTCAGCCACTGACCTAGCACGCCCTCACGGTAAGATACCCCATGTAGTCCGTGATACTACTTGGTCTTTAAGGGCCAAGCAAAAGCCGTGCAATCCCTCCTTCAGGTCGCCCGCCGAATCGACCGCTTTACCAACGCCGTCGGCAAATTTGCCTACTGGGTCGTTCTCGTCATGATCGGCGTCGGCGTCTGGAACGTGCTGGGCCGCTACATCGGCAACGCCATCGGCCAAAACCTCAGCTCCAACGCCCTGATCGAAACCCAATGGTATCTCTTCGATATCGTCTTCCTACTCGGCGCTGCCTACACCCTTCAGCACAACGAACATGTCCGCGTAGACGTGTTCTACGCCCGCTGGAACCGTCGCCGCAAGGCCATGGCCGACCTCTTTGGCACACTGTGCTTTCTTCTACCGTTCTCCATACTCGTCATCTACTTCTCGTGGGGCGCTGTCGTTCGCTCCTGGGTGGGCCGCGAAACCTCCCCCGATCCAGGCGGTCTGATCCGCTACCCGATCAAGGCCATGATCATCGTCAGCTTTGTGCTGCTGATCCTTCAGGGCATCTCTGACGCTATTAAAAACTGGGCCATTATCCAAAGCCCGCCAGCAGGCATAAATACAACACAACCAAATACAACAAACCCAAGTACAACAGAATCCACAGGAGAAGACGCATGATTGCAGACTGGCTGGGCCCAGCAATGTTCGCAGGCGCTCTGGCGCTGCTCTCTATTGGCTATCCGGTGGCTTTCTCTCTCGGTGGCGTTGCCATTCTATTCGGCATCATTGGGATTCTCTTTGGCGTGTTCGATCCGGTCTTTCTCACGGCAATGCCGCAGAGAATTTTCGGCATTATGAACAACTTTACGCTACTGGCTATTCCCTATTTTATTTTTATGGGCGCCATGCTAGAAAAATCTGGCATTGCAGAAGATTTATTAGAAACTATGGGCAGCCTGTTTGGGCGGATTCGTGGCGGACTAGCGGTTGCGGTTGTTGTAGTGGGTGCGCTGCTAGCGGCAACCACAGGCGTCGTAGCCGCAACGGTTGTCACCATGGGCCTAATCTCACTGCCAACCATGTTGCGCTACGGCTACAACAAAGATTTGGCCACTGGTGTTATCGCAGCCTCTGGAACGTTGGGGCAAATCATTCCACCCAGCATTGTTCTTGTAGTGCTAGCCGACCAGCTCGGCATTTCTGTTGGAGATTTGTTCTTAGGCTCGGTCATTCCCGGCTTAATGATGGCTGGGGCATTTGTAATTCATGTGCTAGCGATCGCATTTTTTCGCCCAGATATGGCCCCTGCGCTCCCCCCGGAAATGACCGACACCCGTGGCGGCAAGCTCTTTGCTCGGGTGATCAAAGTAATGGTGCCGCCCCTCGTGCTGATTTTGCTGGTACTAGGCAGTATTTTCTTTGGGGTGGCTACGCCAACAGAAGCAGGCGCACTGGGCTGCTTGGGCGCGATGGTACTGGCAGCCATTAAAGGTCAGCTGAAACTACAAGGATTGAGAGAGGTGTGCGATCGCACCCTGCGCACCACCAGCATGGTCATCTTCATCCTGATCGGCTCTACTGCCTTTAGCCTGGTTTTTCGCGGACTGAATGGCGATCGCTTCATTGCAGAGGCGCTGCTCAATCTGCCCGGCGGCGAAGTGGGCTTCTTGCTCGTCAGTATGGCCACTATCTTTATTCTCGGCTTTTTCATCGACTTTTTTGAAATCGCCTTTATCGTCGTACCGCTATTTGCCCCTATCGCTCAGCAGCTAGGCATTGACCTGGTCTGGTATGGCGTCATCATCGGCGCAAACATGCAAACCTCTTTTCTCACCCCGCCCTTCGGTTTCGCGCTATTTTACCTGCGCGGCATCGCCCCAAAGGAAATTGCTATTGGCAACATCTATCGCGGCGTCATTCCCTTTATTGCCTTGCAGCTACTGGTCCTCGTTTCAATTATTGCCTTTCCCCAAATCGTTAACTGGCTGCCTTCTGTGAGTCAATAGCTTACTAGTCCTCACCAAATCAGTCCTCGCCAAATCAACCATCACCAAATTAGCCGCAGCCCAATCACCCCTAACAACGACAGCACAATTCGCTTAAAGCTCGCAGCGTCAATTTTCTTCGAGAGCAAAATGCCCGCGCCCATACCCAGCGCAAACAGCGGCGTGCTCCATAGGGCAATCTCCCACAGCTCACGCGTCAGGTGCCCTTCAAAGTAGTGTCCGGTCAGCGCAAACGTCAGCGCCACCACATACACACCAGGTAAATTCCCTTTAAATTCTTCGGGGCTCCATTCCTTAGAGTTGGCATACATCACCAGCGGCGGACCGCCCGTCGTAAATGCGCCTGTCAAAAAACCAGAGACCGCGCCAAATAGGTAAGCCCAGCGAGGAGATTCTAGCGATGGCATCGCAAAAATAGGGGTGAGCAGTCGCAAAATGTCATAGGCGACATACAGCACAATAAATGCGCCCAAGACCTTACGGGCCACGTCTTCGGGGACGTAATGCAGGCCGACTAAGCCGATAGGAATAGAGATCAGCGCGGAGATCACTAAAGGTGCGATCGCTCGCCAGCTAAAGTTATCCCAGTAGTACAGCCACAGCCCCATGCTGCTGAGCAAACACATCAGCAATACCAGCGGCACGGCTAGCTGTAGATTTAGGAAGAAAGGGAGAAGTGCGATCGCCACTAGCGCAAACCCAAACCCAGCCAGGCTCTGCACCGCAGCCGCCAAGCCAATCACCCCGCCAATCCACAAAATATTTTCCAAAGGAGCCTCTTATTGATGAGTGCTTATACAGCCAAGCACTCAGGTATTTGTCACATTTCCTTTTAGTATATTAACTTACATTAATAAATTCTCATTTTTGTTTACACCAAGAACTCAGCAGCCATTTGTCGAGATTCATCTATTGGTAAACGTGACCGCAAGGTTGTATATTCAACCGAACAGCGGCCAAACTGCTGCTGCTACTGCTTTTCAGTCATCATCGACTTGACGCAATGGTCTCTACAGTTGTCAGCACCCAAAAAACGCCTTTACAAACAGCGCAAAAGAGTGCAAAAGAAACAGCCCAAAAAATTGCCCAGCAAATGTCACAAGAATGCGTGGCGCGTAGGCTCCGGCAGGTCAATCGCACCATCACGCGTCTATACGACGAAGCGTTACGCCCCCACGGCCTCACGGTTAATCAGCTAAATATTCTGGCCGTCATCATTAGCGAAAAGCAAATTCGCCCTGGTCAGCTGGGCCAATCGCTCGGCATGGAAAAATCCACCGTCAGCCGCACGGTAGATCGAATGGTGCGAAAAGACTGGATAAAAGTGACCCCCGGAGAGGACAGCCGCACTCAGCTGCTGAGCGTCACCCCCAAAGGCCGCAAGCTGCTTCTTTCCGTCACGCCCATTTGGGACAACTTACAAGCAGGCGTCCTCACCGATACCAGCAGCGGCCACAACATTCTGCAGCTGCTCGGACTTGAAGACGACCCCAAAGAGATAGAACTAGACCAAAATGAAACAGCGTTCTATTCCGAGGAACCTGTTTCCGCAGATGACTTTTATCTATAAACAGCCGCAGAGAAACAGCCGCAGAGTTGAGATGCCGCAGAGCTGAGATAAAGGCCATCCACTACAATTAAGATCATCGCTGCTCTCACTGAGTTTAGTCATATGGCAACCCTGCTTTCGCCATCCGAACTATCTTTAGCACCTTCAAATCTAAAGCTCTGGACAGTCGAGGACTACCACCGACTTAGCGAGCTTGGACTGCTAGGTTCGAGCGAGCGTACTGAGCTCATTGCAGGGCAAATCATTATTATGACGGCGAAAGGAATACCGCATGTCACAGCGCTGCGGATGGTCGCGCTACAAATAGACGAGTTTCTGCGCGATCGCCCTTTCTTAGCCATCACCCAAGATCCTATTCAGTTAGACGACCTATCAGAGCCAGAACCAGACTTAGCCATTGTCCAAGGAGACTTGCTCACCTATGCAAGCAAGCACCCGCAACCTGACGACATTCGCCTCATAGTAGAAGTCGCTGACTCAACGCTTCAGCACGATTGCCAGGTGAAGGACAAAGCCTATGCGCGCGCTAATATCAGCGAATACTGGGTGATTGACCTGCCAAATCAACAGCTGCACGTCTTCCAATCACCAACCCAGCAAGGCTATAGCAGCCACCTCATTTTGAAGAAACCCAATCAGATTTCGCCCTTAGCGTTTCCAGAGCTAAGGCTGTCTTTAGAGGATATCTTTCCACCTATCAATTAGGTCGGAGAATCTCATCTATCGGAGGGAAGCCACGCAGCAACACAGGTAGGTTGGCAATGCTCGCATACCAACCGGACTTCACTTATTTGCAAACTGCGAGAAACCTAGCTCATTCACCTTATTCCAGCCACGAATATCGTCTCGGAAGGTTTTCCAGCTCTCATACACCTCCTTAAAGGCGGTATTGCTACTTGCACTCTCTTCTAATAGAGCGGTAGTCGCCTCACTTGCTGCCGTCAAAATTTCTTCACTGTAGGGAACCAGCTCAGTTCCACCCTCCACTAACGTCTTGAGCGCAGCGCCGTTGAGCGCATCATACTTCGCCAGCATGTTGATATTTGACTCATACGAGGCTGTTTTAAAGACTTCTTGATACTCCGCAGGCAAACTGTTCCACGACGCCAAGTTAACTGTTACATCCAACGTCGCGCCGGGCTCCCACCAGCCAGGATAGTAGTAGTACTGCGCCGCATTCTGCAATCCCAGCTTTTCATCGTCGTACGGTCCGACAAACTCAGCCGCATCAATTGCACCGCGATCCAACGCGAGAAAAATTTCGCCGCCAGGCAGCACCTGTACATTCACGCCTAGCTCGGCCATTACTTTGCCGCCCAAGCCAGGGATACGCATTTTCAAGCCATTCAAATCGCTCAGGGTTTGAATGTTGTTTTTAAACCAGCCGCCCATCTGCACACCCGTGTTGCCAGCTGGAAAGCCAATCACGCCAAAGTCTGAATACAGCTTGTGCATAGCCTCTAAGCCACCGCCATGATAAAACCAGGCGTTTTGCTGCTGCGCGTTGAGACCAAAGGGTACGGTCGTGCCAAAGGCAAGCGCTTCGTTTTTACCCACGTAGTAGTAGCTAGCACTGTGGCCACATTCCACGGTGCCTTCTTGCACAGCGTCTAGCACTTGCAGGCCCGGAACGATTTCGCCCGCGGCGTAGGCTTCTATGGTGAAGCGGCCGTCGGTCAGGGCAGAAACGCGATCGCACACCGTTTGCGCACCGCCAAAAATCGTATCTAAAGACTGTGGCCAGCTCGTCGCCATCTTCCACGACACCCGAGGTAAATCGCCGCTGACCGCACCGCCGCCCTGCTGCTCCGTGCAGGCGACCAAAGCAGAAGCGCCCGCTGCGCTCGCACCGTATCCTAAAATCCGTCTACGTTTCATAAGGCTTCCCCAAATCTCCAACAGCCGTAGGACTCATTAAATCACTCAGCGTAGGTAGATTGACCCTCAGTTAACAGTCAGTAAACAGACGCTCACACGAAGTCGAATAGAGGTGGTAGAATTCAAATGCTTTGATTTTTTAGCCGCGAAAAACCAGATAGCGGACAGATAGCGGAGAAACAAAGCAGCTAGGACATGTAGCTCAGTTGGATAGAGCATCAGATTCCGGTTCTGAGGGTCGGGGGTTCGAAT
>CALDSK010000189.1 GCA_937911865.1 uncultured Synechococcus sp. | reverse complement strand
CATCCGCATATAGGTTTAATCGCGTCCAAGCCTATGTTTTGTCAGTCAATCAGCTTTCGCACTCGCTTCAATCACAATCCGCTCGGACTCTACTCGCATCTGCTCAAACTGCAACTCCATTCCCTCTAGCTCAAAAAAACGCAAGTCCAACAGCGTCTGAGTATGCTCTATCAACGTCCGAGTTAGCTCAGGCGAATCATTTTTTTCTTCATCGAGTTCAACCTCTTTTAGCACTACACCAAAGCCATCGTTTATCAGCTCAGGTCGAGCCGAAAAATCGACATGGCAGGTCTCAACTTTCTCCATCAGCATCACATCAGCAGAGAACGCTATCCAACCCGGCTGTGGAATCGTAAAGCTGACATTGCTAGCATCTGTTGTCACTTTCTCTCCTGAAAGTTCCACCTTTTGCCCTCGCAGCTTCCGTTTTACATAGCCCGCATTAAAAGCCTTCTCAATGTCTTCAGGCCTCAGCACCACTTTCGCTTTTGCATCGGTCGGGTGCTCTAGCTCAATTTCTCCTAGCGGTAGCCTCAACATCGCAATATCTACCGCGCCCGTCTCAAATGTGAGCTTTTCAGTGCGTAAATCGTTCTGAATAACCAGGCCTTGTCCTTCCACCAGCACCCGATCGACCTGTCCCTGCGTTAGCTTCACCGGGTCAGTATTAATCTCTACGGTCAACGCTTCAACGCTATCGAGCTGAGCCCTAATTCCTTCCTCAGTCAGCTTGCTAATTGCCTGCTCACCCACATTAGACTCTAAAAGATCCATACGTACTCTTTTTCACAGCAACAAAAGAGTAGAAATTATTAAGACCCAGCGCTGTCTCTCAAAAGAATGAGTTAAGACCAGCTAGCATCATCCGGCGATAGAACGTCTCCAGTTAAAGAACTTTCTCAAGGTGTTTTGTAGGAATGTATTCTTCGCAAACTTTTGCTTAGTCAGCTGGAGGGCCGTCTTTGGACTAATCTCACTCAGCGTCGGGTACACGTGAATGCATTGCAGCGCACTTACCTTCAGCTTCTGGCTCATGGCAATCACTGCCTCATGAATCAGCTCTCCTGCATGAGGCCCCACAATATGAGCACCTAAGAGCGTGCCGTCTTTCTTCGTAATGAATTTGGCAAAACCATAGCCTGCCGATTCTGCAAGCGCTCGGTCTACGCCATCAAAACCCTGCTTAAGCACAAATACGTCATCGCCATAGCGATCGCGCGCCTGATTTTCGGTTAAACCCACGCGGGCCAGCTCAGGGTCGGTAAAGGTCGCCCAGGGAATGACTCGATAATCTACGTTCTTCGTCGGAAAGACCAGCGCATTCTGCATCGCTACTCCAGCTTCGTAGCCCGCTACGTGAGTAAACTGGTAGCCCCCAATCACATCACCCGCCGCGTAAATCCGCTGATTGCTCGTACGCAGCTTGCTATCTACGTTGATCCCCTTCTTGTCATAATCAACACCTGCGGCTTCTAGATTCAGCGACCCGACGTTCGGCGTTCGGCCTGTCGCAATCAAAATCTCATCTACAGTGATAGTCTCACCGTTCGCCAAAATTTGCTTCTTACCCTCTAGCACTCTGACGCGCTCAGCCCTGGTATTGGTCAATACGCGCAGCCCTTCACTCTCCAGCTGCTTTTGCACCACCGCCGCGGCTTCAGGATCTTCCTTCGGCATAATTGCATCCCGGCTCGCCAGCAACGTCACCTGCGAACCCAAACGCGAAAAAGACTGACCCAATTCACAGCCAATCGGCCCCGCACCAATGACTGCAAGCGAGTCAGGGCGATCTTTCACATTAAACACCTGTTCATTCGTCAAAAAACCAGCTTCTTTTAGCCCTTCAACGGGTGGCACCGTAGGCCGAGACCCAGTTGCAATCAAAAAAGCTCGAGCCTTCAGCTGCCGTCCGTTGACTTCAAAAGTCTTCTCGTCAACAAACTGACCCTTACCGTAAATCACATCAACCCCTAGCTTCTCAAATCGCTCAGTTGAATCGTGCTCCTGAATCGTATCGATCACGTCGTGGACATGGCCCATCGCCTCATCTAGCTTGATGGTTGGCGCGTCAGTATAAATGCCAAACCGGGAGGCCGTCTTCACGTTGTAGGCAATCTGTGCGGCGTGAATGAGCGACTTACTAGGAACGCAGCCGTAGTGCAAACAGTCACCGCCGAGCTTGTCTTTTTCAATCAGGGCAACTCTGGCCTTGATTTGTGCGCCAGCACTCGCGGCAACCAAGCCAGCTGAACCGCCACCGATAATGACCAAATCGTATTCTACTGACATTGCGTTTCTCCCGTTGTCTGCACTGTGCCTACGGCTTCATATGGCTTCAATTCATATGGCGCTAAGCTGATGCACGTGCACCAGCCCGATAAACGAACCAGATGATTAAAGCTATGAGCGTTGACTCTACTCTTGCTCAAGAGTATGCCGTGTAGCTGAATCTTTGATGAGAGATTGCCTAAAAAGTATAGATTTTCTGACGCTCACCTTACGTTAAGACGCCAGACCCTCCATCATCGCTCAATAGACACACAGCCCCTCAACGATAAAACCGCCGAGGACTGAGCGCGACTCTCGCAGTCAGCGAACGTAAAAAAGCTGGTAGCCCAGCCTTCGACTTTGCGATCGAACGCGTCTGTCTCTTCCGCTCGATAGGATTTTTCGATTTTGCAATAGGCTTTCCTACAGCAAGCTTGCTTTCAGGCGACTGGTTGACAGCACTGGGGAGCGTAATGGATGTATGCCCATTCAATGAGCCATCGACTGGCACACTCAATTTCTTCTGGCGCATGGGCATCGCTGAAAGGCGAATGCTTTGCTGTCTATCAGCAAAGGACTCGGGACTTTCGTGCATCAAAGTATGCAGACGGCGAACTATCCGCTTCGGAAAAAATAGTTGAGAAGGCGGGCTGACTGCTTTCTCAGTAACTGATAGGGCTGTGATGCTGTTGCCTGGTAGCTGGGTTTCGGAAGGAGCAGGCTGCTCAATTTTTGACTGAAATAACCGCGCGGCGACCTGCTCAAGTGTAGGAGACGTGACCGGCTCTGGCAGCTGCGTCGTTCGTAAGTCGGCCTCTAGCAGCTGGGTTCCTACCAGGTTAGCCGTGCGTAGATCGGCTCTATCTAGCACGGCTTTGGTCAAGTTGGCATTTTTCAAGTTTGCGCCAGCAAAGCTGGTATCGCTTAAGTACGCATTACTCAAATCCGCATCGGTTAGATCCGCATCGCGAAAGTCTGCACCCACCAAGCATGCACGCTGCAAGTTTGTGCCCCTGAGATTAACGCCTCTGAAGTTGCCTTCAAAAAAATAACCATGGCTGAGGTTATGGCCTTCTAGGCTGCATTGCTCATTCGGGTAACTGGCCCGCCATCGGTTCCAACTCTCGATGCCTTGCTTTAGCAGGGTGAGATGATTCATCGTAGGAAGACTCAAAAGGTGCAACGCTTTGAGCGCAGAAACGGTAAAAGTAGGACTCCCTACCAAACTGCCTTACAAAAGTTGCTGGCGACCTGAGTATTTGTATCAGGATTGGTGCGATCGCCAACACATCAAAACCCCATAGAAATTACATACGCAGTTGAATTCAGCCGTTGCAACGACTGACATTTCATCCTTCATGCTGCAAGCGCATTGCCGCTCAGGCAGGCACTAAAGCTAGCTCACCTGTCAGGCTAAAAGCACGAGTTTCTGTAATCACAACTGGCACAATCTTTCCTTTCAGCTCATCGATGTTGCCAGGGAAAAAAGTCAGTCGGTTACCTCGCGTACGCCCCATCACCTGACCAGGGTCTCTAGGGTTTACAGCCTCTACCAAAACGTTTTCAGTGCGCCCCTGATAGCGAGCAGAGCGCACCTCCGCCTGCTGAGAGACCAGATGGTTCAATCGCTGCAGCCGATCTTGCTTTACCACCTCAGGCAGCTGATTATCCCACTCAGCCGCAGGCGTTCCGGGCCGGGGCGAGTACGCCGCCGTATTCACCATGTCGAACACAATATCTTCCATCAGCGTGAGCGTGTTTTGAAATTGCTCTTCTGTTTCTCCAGGGAACGCCGCAATTACATCTGCACTAATCGAAGCATCCGGCACATACCGGCGCACCGTGTCAATAATCCGGCGGTACTTTTCGTGGGTGTACCCTCGGCCCATTGCCTTCAGCACGTCATTATCACCCGACTGAAAAGGGATATGAAAGTGCTCACAAATTTTCGGCAGTTCCGCACAAGCTTTGACTAGTCGCTCAGTAAAATAGCGCGGATGACTGGTCGCAAAGCGGATTCGCTCAATTCCGGGCACATCATGCACGTAGTAGAGCAAATCAGTCAACGTATTTTCTCGGCGGCCTTCCGGCGTAATCCCAGGCAAATCACGACCGTAAGCGTCAATATTTTGGCCCAGCAGCGTTACCTCGGTATAGCCTTGCTCGCCTAGCTCCACCATCTCAGCGCGGATAGCTTCCTTTGTGCGTGACTGCTCTAACCCACGCACGCCTGGCACCACACAATAGGTGCAGCGCTCATTACAGCCATAAATCACATTCACCCAGCCGGTCACCTGGCTATCACGACGCGGCTTAGTAATATCTTCCATAATATGGACAGGCTCAGTTGCCACAACCTGATTACCCTGACCGACCTGAGCTAGCAAGCTTTCTAGCTGGTTTGCATACTGCGGGCCCATCACCAAATCTAGCTCTGGCACCCGGCGCAGAAGCTGCTCGCCCTCTTGCTGCGCCACACAGCCTGCCACTACCAGCGTCAGATTCGGATTTTTGCGCTTACGCTTAGCCTGCTTACCCAGATAGGAATACACCTTCTGCTCGGCGCTATCGCGAATGGTGCAGGTGTTGTACAGCACAACATCGGCCTGCAACGGGTCTTCTTCCCAGTTCATACCCATGTTTTCCAAAATGCCCGCCATGCGTTCAGAGTCCGCCTTATTCATTTGGCAGCCGAAGGTAGTGACGTGATAACGGCGAGATTCACTCATAGCAAGTGCAAAGACATGATTTTGAACATTCTATTCTGCCATCAAACGGCCAATCATAAGAACAAAATAGAAATTATTGAGAATAATCGCCACTCAGGTTTTCCAGTGGAATCAAAGTGCTAGCTATCCCCTATGGCCTAGACCAGAGAATATAGCCTAAATAATAGTAAAGAAGAGGCATCCACGCCTCCGAGAGAGAACTATCTTATTAGGCATCATATCTGTAGCGAGCCCACTAATTTTCTTAAGCAAGATGTTCCCAACTCTTTGGAGAAGCATTGAAATTGAATTGGAGAAGCATTGAAGATGGAAATAGGAAGAAACATTTCTGGCAACATTTCTGGCAACATTTCTGTTGGAGAAGCGAGAGTCACGGCAAAAGAGACGAGTCGTGTAAAGCATCACACCTTAGCCTTGCTCTCCAACGCACTGTAGATTGCCCTGAGTGCGGTGTCTTCATCGCTATTGATACACTCATCTATCATGGCAATACCGATAGCTCTAGACAGGACAACAGCTGCAACTTCTGTTTCCAAGTCATTCAAAAGTGGGTCAAGCACTGCGGGTACCTTGAGCGCTGCTTTGATTCCCAACAGCATAGGCTCCTCCATACCCAGGGCAGCCAGCTGAGGCTGCAAGTCATCCCAGGACTGCGCCGCTTGCGAATTGCCCGCTTGAATGACGTGGGCTAGCAAGCGATGCACCTTACTCTGCTGACCCTGGGACATCTTTTCGTAAATCAGCTCGCCTTTTGCACCTGCGGCGCTCTTATTTTTGTCGATGTTTGCTAGAATCTGCGTCCATTCATTGTCGCTACACTGCTCAGGCTTGTTAACGCTAAGAGAAATCTGAATCGCACCTTGATGCGTTTGCAACTGAGTGACGTTTGCCTTTACACCCAAGTAGCCCAGCCACTGCGCAACCATCGCCATAAGGCGAGCATTGGCTGATTGCGTCTGCGCTAGGTGTTGAATCTGTGTGCGAACCAAGGGACGAACAAGGCGATCAAGCATGGGGCTAGCGATGGTGTGATGTCAATGCTTTTAATGTAAGCACGAATCCAATAATAGGAAAGGTCTCTTATTTGACCTTTTTAGGACTTACACAGGTGAAAACTTGATAGCGGGTTCTCGCATGTGTAAGTCTCGTTGTAAATAAACGTGATCGCCCTCATAACAAAAAATAGCCCGATCGCTATTAGACTCATCAACAGCAAGGATTCATCTACTATGGCTCCAATCCTGCCCGGCGCCCCCTGGTTGATTGCTCATCGCACCATGCTCGGCGTCAACCAGCCTTATAAAATCACGCTCAATGGCATAGACTACGTGCTTTGGCAAAGCGCTGATGGCAAAGTTTCAGCGTTAGAGAATAGCTGTCCGCATATGCAGGCACCGCTATCGTCAGGATGGATTTGCCGCGATCGCAATACCATCGCCTGTCCTTTCCACGCCTTAGAATTTGACAGCACAGGCCGATTGTTCAAGTTAGAGTCTCTCAAGCCGGAACCCACTAAAAGGCAATCATCACCACAGTCTTCCGCAAAGCCAGTAGCCAATCCTCTAGAGATTATTGTCAAAGGTGACTTTATTTGGACCTATGGCAATCACACCCCTAAGCTAGAGATTCCGACGTTGCATGAAGCCGTTACAGCCGAGAGCACTTTGGTTGGCGTAGCTGGCGATCGCACGCTCAAAGCACCTTTCTTAAATGCGATCGCCATCAACTACGACTTCAACCATGCCACGGGCACTCACCGCCATCCCCTCAAAATACAACAGGTCAATACCAGCCACTACAAAGAGAACGGCCATCACAGCAGCGTTACTCAAGAGATAATCAGAGGACACAACAGCTGGCTAGAGAAACTAAAAGATCCCACTTTGGCCCTCACGCCTCGGCGCTACATTAATCAGTTTGAATACACCTTCCCGTCTACCAACTGCATCACAGCCGACTTGCCTGTCGGGCAGATCATCAGTTTGTTCATTCTTTATCCAGAGCGTGAAACGCAAACGAGAAGCTTCGTTCTAGTGTTCGCCAAAACGCCCTATCCCTGGCTGATTCCGTTGATGCGATCGCAAACACTAAAGGCATTTAGCCTAGTCGTTGAACAAGACGCCGACATACTACAGCAGCTATACAAACGAGAAACACCAAAAATTCGTCTCCCTAAAGAAGAGATTATGTTTCGAGCTAAAAAGCTATATCACAGCTGGCCAGATCCGCTCTTATAAGACTCTCTTTCTTTGAGTAACCGGATGGCGGCTTGCCGACAAACCTCAGGCCACGAAATCAGCAATATGTCAGAACTAATTCGACTTCTTTCTTATAAGCGTATGATGTAGGCACTTTTTATCGAGACAGAAGCGCGCGATATGGATACAAGTTATTGGCTGCAAAAGTGGAAAGATAACAATATTGCCTTCCACAAAAGTGAAGCGCATCCGCTGTTGGTAAAACACTTTAAAGCGCTTTCTATATCTCCAGGCAGCCGGGTATTTTTGCCCCTATGCGGCAAGACGCTGGATATTGGCTGGCTACTCTCCGAGGGCTATCGCGTTGCGGGCGCTGAACTGAGTGAACTGGCCATTGAACAACTGTTTACAGAGCTTGGAACAACGCCCAAAATATCGAACGCGGGGGACGTCAAGCACTACGGCGCAGAGAATATCGACATCTTTGTAGGCAATCTTTTCGAGCTATCTAGTACTGTGCTCGGCCCTATTGATGCTATTTATGACAGAGCCGCCTTAGTTGCACTGCCTGAAGCAACGCGCAATCGATACACCGCGCATCTAAAAAGTCTGACGAACAAAGCACCTCAGCTACTCATCTGCTTTGAATATGACCAAGCCCTAATGGCAGGTCCTCCCTTTTCTATTAGCGATGAAGAAGTCGCTCAGCACTACAGCGATAGCTATAAACCGAGCCTGATAGAACAGGTAGAAATGCCAGGTGGATTGAAAGGCACATGCGCTGCCAAAGAAAATGTTTGGCGGCTACAGAAGCGGCCACCCCAATAAGCTGTTATTCCGACAATGGTGCCGTAATCGGTTGATAGCAGTAGCCCATCGCAGCGATTCTGCGTTCAGTTATGCTTGCGTTCAGCGACTCTAAGTTTTGCTGAGCGCGATCGCTTATTCTGCCGCACCTCTTCTCGGTCTGCCACCAGCGGCTTTTTCGTAATGATTTGCAGCCGCTCGTCCTCCCGGTACGCGTACTTCACAATCCGATCTTCCAGGCTGTGGAAGCTAATAATCGCCAACCGCCCCTCCGGATTTAGCCAGTCTGGCGCTTTCGCCAGCAGCGTCTTCAGCACGTCCAGCTCACCATTTACCGCAATCCGCAGCGCCTGAAAGGTTCGCGTGGCTGGGTGGATTCTTCCATGGCGAGCCTTGGCCGGAAAAGCCCCTGCAATCTCCCAAGCCAGCCCTGTCGTCGTACTAAAAGGGCGCTTCTCTACAATCCGCCGAGCAATCCGCCGACTCAGCCGCTCCTCACCATACTCATAAATCGTGTCAGCCAGCGTCTTTTCATCCCAGTGGTTCACAATTTCCTCAGCCGTGAGTTCCTGAGTGTCATCCATTCGCATATCTAGCGGTGCTTCTTGCCGAAAGCTAAAGCCGCGCTGCGCCTGATCTAGCTGAGTAGAGCTAACGCCAATATCAGCCAAAATACCGTCAAAACGGAGATTTCCTGGCTCGTAGCGGGAGAAATTAGTATGGACAAAAGAGGTGCGATCGCTCCATTGGCTCAACCGCTCGCGAGCCGCTGCTAGCGCCTGCAAATCCTGGTCCAGTGCAACCAACCCTACATTCCCTGCGGCCTTAAGTATTAGCTCGCTATGCCCTGCGCCTCCTACTGTTGCATCTAAATAACGTCCCCCCTCCTTAATTTGCAAGCCTGCTAATACCTGCTCGCTCAGAACAGGAATGTGAAAAAAAGGCTGAGTAACGGTGTCTTCAGACATATTTTGGTGACACGTAGAATGGGCACTGCTCTATAATCAGGGCAAAGTAGTGCTTTTGGACGTTGAATCTTTAGAGTAAACGTACGACAATAAAGCCACAGATGAAACCCGCATGAAGGACGCCTGCTAACTAATGGCTACGCTGCAAACCAAGACCGAGCCCATGGTCATCAACATGGGCCCACACCACCCCTCTATGCACGGGGTGCTCCGGCTCATCGTTACCCTCGACGGCGAAAACGTTATCGACTGTGAACCGGTGATTGGCTACCTGCACCGCGGCATGGAAAAAATTGCCGAAAGCCGTACAAACGTCATGTTCGTGCCCTACGTCAGCCGCTGGGACTACGCGGCAGGTATGTTCAATGAAGCCATCACCGTCAATGCGCCCGAAAAGCTCGCAGACATTCCTGTCCCGCGCCGTGCTAGCTACATCCGCATGATTATGCTGGAGCTAAACCGCATTGCTAATCATTTGCTTTGGCTTGGCCCCTTCATGGCTGACTGCGGTGCGACCACCCCCTTCTTCTACATCTTCCGCGAACGTGAGCTGATTTATGACCTGTGGGAAGCGGCATCTGGGGCGCGCCTGATCAATAACAACTATTTTCGAGTGGGCGGTGTTGCGGCCGACTTGCCCTACGGCTGGATTGACAAGTGCGAAGACTTCTGCGACTACTTCATGCCCAAAGTCGATGAGTACGAAAAGCGCATCACCGACAACCCCATCTTCCGCCGCCGTGTCGAAGGCGTAGGTACCATGTCCCGCGAAGATGCGATCAACTGGGGCTGCTCTGGCCCAATGCTACGTGCTTCTGGCGTCAAGTGGGACCTGCGTAAGGTCGACCACTACGAATGCTACGACGAACTTGATTGGGACGTCCAGTGGGCGACTGAGGGTGATTGCTTTGCTCGCTATATGGTACGCATCAATGAAATGCGCGAGTCGGTAAAAATCATTCGCCAGGCGATGAAGCAGCTTCCGGGTGGTCCCTTTGAGAATTTAGAAGCCAAGCGGATGGCGGGTGGCCCCAAGTCTGAATGGAATGATTTCGACTACCAGTTCGCTGGGAAGAAAATTGCGCCTACTTTCAAGATTCCTGAAGGTGAGCACTATGTCAGAGTCGAGACAGGCAAAGGCGAAGTCGGCGTCTACATCATCGGTGAAGACAATGTATTTCCCTGGCGCTGGAAGATTCGCGCAGCGGATTTCAACAATCTACAAATTCTGCCAAACCTGCTAAAGGGCGTCAAGCTTGCAGACATTATGCCAATTCTAGGCAGCGTTGATATTATCATGGGCTCTGTTGACCGATAATATCTAGCTGGACATCTTAAATTAAGACTATAAGGTAAGGCCATGAGAAAGTGCTGCTAATTAATTTGTTAGCAGCACTTCTTTTTTGCCTTGAAGGTAATAGATTGCATGTAACCGATCCTTGTGAATGAATGTAAGACCGATGACGGTTATCTAACAAAAACCATCTTTTGCTGTTCTATGCCTGATCAATTTTAGATTTGGCTTTATCGAAAGCAATCTGTAGTTCGCTCCAGGCAGATTCTACGCCTAGCTTCATCTCTGCCCAAGCGCTATCTGTCGCGCTCTTAACAGACGCTAGCTTTTCTTTCAAATCAACCTGCTTGCTCTGCAATTCGGCAATCTGTTCTTGATACTTGACCTTTGCATCTGCTTTGGCTAAGTCGGCCTTCGCCTGCCATGCTGTAATCTGAGCTTCTAGCTTCTCTACCTTCGCGTCGATGGCAGCTTCATATGCTGCCTTTTCCGATTGACCAGACATAGTAAAGAGCACTCCATAGGAATATTACTTTCTAAACCTAGCAAGCTTTTCAAGACAAAGACGACGTAGCGTTCTACACAAGAGAGAAATCTATCGTAAGGAAGAGAATAGCCCAATGCTTTAGTTATTTGAGGGCTGCGATCGCGTCTACACTTAATCCTGTTTTCTCACTAATGGTTTCAAGATCTAACACATCCAAAAGTGCCTTTGCGATCGCCTCAGCCTTACGGCGTTCTCCCCGCTCAATTCCCTGCTCAATCCCCTGTTCGATTCCTTTAAGCACAGCATTCTGACTATCTTGCAGAAATATCTGCTTACGCTGAAAAACATCGAGTTCTTCTCGGCTTAGATTGCTCAGTTCAGCAATTTCAAACGCCTTTTTGAGAGGTTCAATATCCTGCCAACCCGAGGGCACAGTCTCTAACGTATCTGCCTGCTGTAAAAAGTAGATCCACCGGTCCGTAATCGTCTCTAACTCATCCAAGGATTTAGAGAATTTGGGTAATTCAACAAACACTAGCTCAATGTCGTCTGAGTACGTTGTCAGCCGATTGTGCTCGCGCAAACCGTAGCGAGAAATGACCTCTAGGCTGTCGGGAAACATCTCAAAATCCGTAATGGTCAAGGCAATTACCGGGGTCAACCGGGCGTAGGCTTCGCCACTATCTAACTGAATCGAAAAAGCCTTTGCCGCGTTGTAAAGCACTCTCTTTTCAAAACCAAGTACATTTAGCACCTGCATTTCGATAATGACTGTTTTCCCCTCAGAGATTGTTGCTTTCACATCGAGAAAAGTATCCTTCATGCCCTTCAGCTGAGGAGCCTGATACGGATCAATGATTTCTAAATCCTCAATGGTTGGCCTCCCCTCATAGAGCAGCGCATTGAGAAAACTGATTAGAACATCCTTACTCTGCAAAGAGCCAAAGATTTTCTTAAAGGCAAAGTCAGTTTTAGGATTGAGGAAACGCATGGATGACGCAAGCCGTAGAGTCTTTCTCTCAGTATAGTTAACTGGCCATGCAGTTAACTGAGATAGCTTGCTTAAGCGGTGCTGACTGAAAAGTCTCTTTTTAGAGAGGTGGCACTGTAATCTGAGTGCGGCTTTGGTTTGAGCGATGAGTGAGGTCCATCAGCCGTTGAGAATAGATGCCTTCTGGCATTGAAGGGGCACTGGCTTTGCCTGCGTCAATGCAGTTTACCCAATGGTTGACGACTCGGACGAAAGGCGCAGTTCGACCATCTGAATACACTTTTGGAAATTTAAGACGCTCTGGAGTTGGGACTTCTTGAAGTTCAGCGCCTAGCTCACTAGCGTAGACCTTAAATCCATTAACATAGTCTTTTTGGCTGGGGTTGCCAATCACTAAGGTTCCTTTGTCGCCGTAGACTTCAATATAGTGGCCCCGTCCGGCATAGCTAACCGCACTAAACGTAATTTGGCAAAGCGTACCGTCAGTGAGTGTTAGAGCGATCGCACATACGTCATCAGAATCTACCGGCTTTAGCTCGCCAGTATCAGGATCGGGGCGCTGAGGAATAGAGGTGCTGAGCTGAGCACTGATCGTCGTCGCCGGACCAAACAGCCAGTTTATATAGTCAAAAGTGTGAGAGCCAATAGAACCGAGTGCACCGCCGCCCAGTGTTTTTTGGGCGTACCAGTTCCAGGCACGCTCTGAGCTGGCTCGGCTGGACGCAATCCAATCGATTTTTACCAAACGCTTCTTTCCGACAATATCCTGATTTAAGAGCTCAGCAAAGTGCTGCCACTCAGGAATAAATCGAAATTCAAAGTCGGGAATAACAATGACGTTGTGATCAGCGGCTAGCTGCTGCAAGTGCTCAGCTTCTTCGACAGCAAGAGTAATAGGTTTTTCGAGCAGCAAATGCTTGCCCGCCCGAATAATATCCTTAGCCATATCGTAGTGAGCAAACGGAGGTGTGGCTAAGGTGACCGCTTGTACGCTGTCGCTAGACAGGATGTCGGCTAGGCTGTCACTCGCAGAGGGGATATTATTTTGGTCGGCCACTTGCTGGGCTTTGATGCGATCGCGGTTCCAAACTGCTACGACCTCTGTACGGTGATGCGCTTGCAATCCAGGGATATGCACCTTTCCCCCAAACCCGGTACCTACTACCGCTACCCCAATCTGTACCATGATCGTCACACTTGATTACATATCCATCTAATAGCCTACCGTAACGTCCTATGTAGAAAAAACAGCGAAAAATAGTCGGCGAGGTTCGTCGTTCTTTTCTACACTGAAAGCATGAATAAAACTAAGCAGATACTCTCTTCAATTGATGGCAATCCCTTAGTTGGCCTTCAGAAGGCTGATGAGCTATGGTCGCGCTACAAAGCTGGACCGCGCACCTTTTCTAAGGTCGTATCAGAGCAAACCACCCCTTTATCGTTGGTCGAGTACGATGTCGCCATCTGCGGTGGAACCCTGGGTATTTTGCTAGGGGCGGCGCTGGCTCAACAGGGATGGAAGGTCGCGCTGATAGAAAGGGGCGCGCTGCGAGGGCGCGATCAGGAGTGGAATATTTCGCGCAGGGAGCTAGAAACGTTTGTTCAAATGGGTCTGCTGAGTGAGGAAGGATTAGAAAGTGCGATCGCCTCTCAGTACAATCCGGCTCGTATCGCCTTCACTGGTGGTAAAGAGCTTTGGGTAGAAGACGTTCTCAACATTGGCGTCGATCCAGTTAGCCTGCTCGAACAACTCAAACAAAAGTTTCTCCAGCATGGCGGCACATTACTAGAACATATGGCTTTTGAAGCAGCTTCTGTTCATCCTAACGGGGTCGAAATAAAGACAAACAACAGTACTTTAACGGCGAGATTACTGGTCGATGCCATGGGTCACTTTTCACCTATCGTGCAACAGGCCAGACAAGGGCAAAAGCCGGATGCCGTCTGCTTAGTTGTCGGCACCTGCGCCACAGGGTACGACAACAATGAATCGGGCGATTTGATTGTCTCATTTACGCCTGTTCAAAAACAGTGCCAATACTTTTGGGAAGCTTTCCCAGCTCGCGATGGGCGTACCACCTACATGTTCACCTATCTGGATGCAGACCCCAGTCGGCTCAGCTTGAGCGAAATGTTCAATGACTATCTTCAACTATTACCTGAGTATCAAAAAGTCTCTTTAAATCAGCTAGATTTTCAGCGAGCGCTGTTCGGCTTTTTCCCCTGCTACAAAGACAGTCCGCTACAGTACGGGTGGGATAGAACTTTAGCCGTAGGTGATAGCAGCGGCAGCCAGTCACCGCTCAGTTTTGGTGGATTCGGTGCCATGGTACGCCATTTAGAACGGCTCACCCAGGGGATTGGTGATGCTCTCAAAGCCGACCTGCTAGAAGCAAAGGCATTAGGCCAGCTGCAGCCCTATCAACCTAACCTCTCCGTCACCTGGCTATTTCAAAAATCAATGAGCGTAGGCATTGACCAGAAGCTCCCGCCCAACAAAATAAATGACGTTTTATCGACTATCTTTGCCGATATGGCGGCGCTAGGCGATGAGGTACTGCGGCCTTTTCTACAAGACGTCGTACAGTTTCCGGCGCTGGCCAAAACAATGCTGCGTACTTCCGTTTACCATCCGGGCATGGTGTTAAGCATTCTCCCGCAGGTAGGACTCGGCTCAGTCGTCAGCTGGATGAAACACTTCGTCAGCCTGGGCACATACAGCGCGCTCAATGTGATGGAGAGCACAGTAGACACTCGCAAAACTTCAGACAAGAAGCAATTTTTTGCAGATCGCTGGCGAGACGCGCTGAAATATGGCTCTGGCGGAGATTATGATGGGACGCCCTAAGCAGCCGACTGACAGGGCCAAACGAAGTCACTCAAAAACATGCAAATAGGTTTTAGGGCTCAAATTCTTTCGCCTGTACAGACTTGGGAAATTAGCGATGGCTGGCTCATAACACCAGAAAGCAAAAGAGTAGCGTTCGACAGAATTATGGCGGCACGCTTTAGTGATGGAGCGTTCCGAGGTCGTTTTTCGATCTTTTTCGATTTGATGACACCTGACGAAATGATTACAATCTGGTGCGAAGACCGGCTCGGAGGGCAAGACAGACGACACTGTTTTGTCTTACTGTTCGCAGTCTTGGAGCGCTTGAAAAGTCATAATCCTGAGCTTTTGGTACAGCGAGGTCCCGGCGTCAAGACTCGGTCTTTAATGATGGCAATAGGCCTTATTCCGGCTTTTTCCAACCTAGTTTTCTTTGTAGTAACGATAAAAGAGGGCGACTATCTATCTGCGATCGCCATAGGTCTCTTCAGCCTTCTGATAGCAGCTTTCATAATACGGGGAATAGCACCTGGTCACGAGCCGCCTGCTTTAACCCTAGAAGAATTTGAGGTATGGCTACGCGATCAAAAACGAATCTAAAAATTCGCAAAAAAAAGGAGAGCCGCTGTTTTTGGGCTCTCCCTACCATCAGGGTGCATCTACATGCATACATTATGGCACATAGGGTGAGGGGTGCAACCCCTTTTTCTATATTTTCTGAGGATTTTTTCTGAGAATACAGAGAAATCACTATCAAATAGGTATGAGCAGCGGATACGAGCAGTCGGCCTTAAAGTCGGATTTAAAAAGAAAAAAGGAGAGCCACATACTTACTTCAGTGGGCTCTCCCTACCATCAGGGTGCATCTACATGTACACATTATGGCATAAGGGGTGGGGGGCAGCACCCCCTCTTTGTTCTGATTCTAGAATTTTCCTGTACGTATTCTAGAATTTACATCAAATGCTTGCGTATTTACCAGAGACATTGTCTAAAAGAGCACCCATCTTACCTCAAGTATTAACTACTGAGCTTCTTTCCAAGCAATTGATTAGTTAGTTTTGGATCTGCTCGCCCACCCGTTCGCTTCATCACCTGACCCACGAAAAAGCCCTTAAGCTTCGTTTTACCGGCGCGGAACTTTGCCAGTTCATCAGGATGAGCGGCAATAACGTCATCAATCATCGCTTCAATCTCAGCTGGATCAGATATCTGACTAAGTCCTTCTCTCTCCACAATTTCTTTGGGCGATCCGCCACTTTTTAGTAGCGTCGGTAACATATCTTTGCCGATTTTATTGCTGATGGTGCCATCTTCAATCAGCTTCACCATCTCAGCTAGTGCCTCAGGCGAGAGCTTGATATCAGCAATGCTCAGTTTTTCAGCATTAAGATACCCAGCAATATCGCTCATAATCCAATTGGCAACCAGCTTACTGGAAGCACCTGTCGCGATCGCCCGCTCAAAAAATTCAGCGCCCGCTCGGTCATCAATCATCACCATGGTGTCGTAAGCCGACAGCCCAATCTCCTCTTGATATCGCTTTCGCTTTTGAGCGGGCAGCTCAGGCAGCTCGTCTTGCCAACGCTTCAGCTGATCGGCGCTCACTTCAATCGGTGGCAAATCGGGCTCAGGAAAATAGCGATAGTCGCTAGAGCCTTCCTTTAATCGCATACTTTTCGTGCGCTGTGGCCCTTCTTCCCACAGGCGCGTTTCCTGATAGATCGGCTCGCCTGACTCAATGGCTTCAATTTGGCGTTCAATTTCATAATCAATAGCTTTTGCGATCGCGCTAAAGCTATTCATATTCTTAATTTCAACCTTCGTGCCAAATTCCTTCTGGCCCACTGGTCTCACCGAAATATTCACATCGCACCGCAGCGAGCCTTCCTGCATGTTGCCATCGCCCACCCCCAAGTAGCGAATAATCCGCCGAATCTCTTCCGCGTAGGCCGCAGCCTCCTCGCCCGAGCGGATGTCCGGCTCCGATACAATTTCGACTAGCGGCACGCCCGCCCGGTTGTAGTCCACCAGAGAGTAAGCAGCCGCAGCCAAATCGCCACCGCCACCGTGCACCAGCTTACCCGCATCTTCTTCCATGTGCAGACGAGTCACGCCAATACGCTTACGCACTGGCTCCCCGTCTTTCAAAATTTCAATTTCTAGCCAGCCATGTTCAGCAATCGGCAAGTCAAACTGCGAAATCTGATAGTTCTTCGGTAAATCGGGGTAAAAATACTGCTTGCGATCAAACTTGCTGTAGGGCGCAATCTGGCAATTCAAAGCGAGTCCAGCTTTCACCGCATACTCCAGGACTTTTTCATTTAGCACAGGCAGTACCCCCGGCAGTCCCATCGTCACCGGATCGATGTACGTATTTGGATCAGCACCAAAGGCAGCGGAGCTAGTGGAAAAAATCTTGGTTTCTGTACTCAGCTGACAGTGGGTTTCTAGACCAATCACAGCTTCATACTTAGTTTTTGCAGGTGCAGCAGCAGTCATAAAAGCTTCGGCTTATGTAATAGAGACAGTAAAAACAACAAACAATCGACATGGGCAATTGTATCGCTATCATCTGCACTTGGAGCGCATAGCAGCGCAAGGCTTAACCAATCGACGCTATATCGACGAAAGAAAGCAACCAAGATAGCAAGACTCGTTTGTTAAAACGAAGTCATTACGAGTATACTTAAGAAGTCAATAAGAAGTTAGTCAAAGGTAACAGGCTCAACAATAAATCTAACCAAAGGTTAATGCGTAACAGTATTCTGAGCCTTAGCCTTTACGATGACCCTATGAGCGATCGCACCTTACCCACGGAGGCCCTTATGGTTGCAACCACATCTTCTAAAACTGCGTTCTATCCCACCCGCATCGATCTTCCACTCGACACTCGCCAGTCTGTCGTAGACATGCTCAACGGTACGCTTGCAGCCACTACCGACTTACGGACGCAAACCAAGCAAGCGCATTGGAATGTAAAGGGCAAAGACTTCTATCAGCTACATCTGCTGTTCGATGAAATGGCAGGCGAGCTAGAAGAGTTTGCCGATATGCTCGCTGAGCGCGTTACAGCGTTAGCTGGCACAGCCATGGGAACTGTTCGCATGGCTGCTAGCAATTCTATACTGCCTGAGTATGACTTTGATGCAGTAGGTGGCATGGAGCACGTAGCGGCCTTGGCCGATCGCTATGCGGCATATGCGAAGCATCTACGCGAAGGTATCGCGAAAGCAGATGACTTAGGTGATATGGACACTAGCGATTTGTATACAGAAGTTTCTCGAACCATTGATAAGCGCCTCTGGTTCTTAGAAGCGCATTTGGTTGGCTAATGCGCTGCCTGCAAACGCTTAATTCTGGTCGCTAAATAGTGATTCATACAAACGAGGAGGCTCTTCTACGGAGCCTCCTCGTTTGTCGTTAGAATGCTGGTACACAGACGAATGAGATCCTGAATAACCATTTCCTACGGAGAACTATCCGTAGAGATTTGGTCAACAGTCAGTGCGGCTTACGCCAAACGATAGCGAATGGAATAAACCATCCCTGCGTCAAACAAAGCATGTAGTACTACAACAGACCAAAAATCTTGGTAGCCAAAATAGAGCCAACCCCACAGCAGACTAACCAGCGTCAAGCCAACTATCCAAACTCGACGTACATTTTTTACAGACGGGCTCTTATTGAGGTGAGATGGCAGAATCTTGATCCAAAACAGCGCATGGATAGCGCCCAAATAAGCGAAGAAAGTAAAGCTGCCTGCAAGAAATAGCCAGATAGGTTGAGCAGTTAACGGAGCCGCCAAAGCAACCCCAATCTTAAAGCTCGCAATAAACAAAATTGTCTCAAACAAACCGTTGAGAACGGAAAATCCGAATAGGGTAGGCAGATGAAGCGATCGCCCGCCAGTCGTTACAATCTTGCTATACGCAATCGTCGTCACCACCGTAGCGAGCAGTGCGATCGCAATAGATAGCAAATGAGAAGTGTCAAATTCACTTGTTGTGGCATTGGCCAGCTCGGGGCGCAGAGACAAGCCGCCCACCACCGCACCTATCAGCCAATAAATAGCCAACGGCCTTATAGAAGAGCGCCCTTGAGCTGAAGCGGGCGTAGAAAGAGAAGAAGAAGCCATGGCTTGCGACCCATCATGTCATCAGTAGTGCTATTAGCATCAGCTAAATAACATCGCCTATACGATACTGAAGACACGCTACCCACTGCCCATCTCTAGCAACAGTTCGTCATAAATATCAGCAAAACCACATCTGTTTCTTAAGGCTGGATCTGTCAGCGGAATTCTGACGGCTCGAAAGAAAGGCTTTCTCACTGCCGCCTACGTTTACGGCGCTTCATCGGCCAGCGTTGGCGCTTCATCACTCGGTAGCAGCAAATTCTCTACCCCATCAGCACCGTTTTCTAGCTCTCTAATGATGGCTGGTGCACGTTGCTCATCTCCTTCAAAAATAGCTTCTAGCCCTTCTTCTAGAGTCTCGGCCATCACAATCCGATTTTGATAGGCGACAATCACTCGCGCTAAAATCGGCAGTCGGTTTTGCTCAGCCTCCAAATACAGCGGCTCCACATACAGTAAAGACTGCTCAATCGGAATCACCAGGAGATTACCCTGATTCGCCTTCGACCCCTGTGTATTCCATAGAGAAATTCGCTGAGAGATTTCCGGCTCCTGATTGATCCGAGCCTCTATTTGCTCCGGACCAAATATCAGCTCCTGCTTAGGAAACTGATAGAGCAGCTGACGGCCATACTGCTCACCGTCTGAGCGAGCGGCTAGCCAGGCTACCAGGTTGTTCCGCCTAGCCGGAGTAAACGGACGCATCAAGACAAATTCACCGTTCTCTTCGCCCGGCAGTTCCATAATCAGGTAGTAAGGCTCTACCACCTGCTCTTCATTCGCATAGATTTCGTTGGGCGCTCGCCACAGGTCTTCTCGGTTGTAGAAAACTTGAGCATCGGTCATGTGATAGGTAAGCAGCTGATCAGACTGAATCGCCGAAAAGTCTTGAGGATAGCGAATGTGCGCTTTTAGCGTTTCAGGCAAGTCAGATAAGGGCTCAAACATATCTGGGAAGGTGGCCGCCCAAGTGCGAATAATCGGATCGGCCTCATCAGCAATATAGAAGTGAACGGAACCGTTGTAGGCATCAACAACGGTTTTGATTGAGTTGCGGATGTAGTTAAAGTCGTTAGTACCTGGGTCGGAATAAGGATAGCGATCGCTCGTCGTATAGGCATCAATTACCCAGTACAAATAGTTCGTCCCAGACTCTTCTCCGGGTGGGGCATAATTACTGCCCGCGTTAGCAATCACCAAATACGGATCACCATCGAACTGCAAGAACGGCGCTATTCGCCGCACCCGGCGCTTAATATTGCGTCGAAACAGAAGATGAGTATCTGGCGTAAAGTTATCAGTTAGCAGCATTTTCCAATCCCCCAGATGCTTGGCAAACAGCAATCTGCGCCAGATCGGTCCGATATTAATACCGCCTTGGCCATCGTAGCGGTTGTATACGTTTTCTTCGCCGTTGTCGCTATCGCTAGGAAAATCCAGCTCTGGAGATCTCGCACCAGTCATGACGTAGTTATTCGTCAGCTCACCGTAGTAAATGCGCGGCTTGCCAATCGGGATAGAGCGCTCAATGACAGGAGAACTCGGCGTGTGGGCGATATCTTTGATGAAGTACTCGGGTAAGCCGCTGGGCCCAGCTGTATTGACAGGGCTCATCGTAAAGCCGTAGCCATGGGTATACACTAGGTGCTCGTTTACCCAGGTTTTTGCAATGTCAGGCACTTCTTGATAATCCAGCTCCCGAGCAGAAATCAAAACCTGACGGCGACTTACCGCTTCGCTATCGGCTGAGAGACTGTATCTATCGACATCGGCATCGGCGAACTTGTAGTAAGAACGAATCTGCTGAAGCTGGCGGTTTGACTCTAACAGAGGCCGAGTATCCCACAGACGAATGTTCCGCACAGTCAGATCGTTGTCTTCCAGCTTGGCGCTGGTAAGGTCACCCTGTGGGTTGAACGGTTCGGTTTGAATATTTGTCAGATCGAAGGCGTCGCGGGTAAACGCAATGGTGCGCTCTAGATAACTGCGCTCTCTTTGCAGCTCATTAGGCTGTACGGCCAAGCGCTGAACTAACCAGGGAGCAAGCGTATTGCCAATGAGTGCGAAAAGAAGATACAGCGTGATCGCACCGACCACTGGCCTCGCCTTAAGGACACTGCCTTCTAGGCGTCGTGCGGTCGATCGTTTGCCCAAAGCCCGCCACAGCAGCGTCAGTGAAAGCCCTAACGAAATAAAGCTCAGCGCGGCGTTGACTGGCAGGTCTACATAAATATCGGTAAAGCTAGCCCCATAGCTAACGCCCTGCTTGGAATAAAGCAGCTCGTAACGACCTAACCAGTGGGTTAGCGCAGTCACCGCCAAAAGGCCAGAGGCGATCGCACTCAAATGGCGCTGCTGCCCACTCGAAAAACCAGCAAACCGCCCCTGACTAAACGTATTACCCGCCAGCAAATACTCCAGCGTCACCGCTACCAGCACAAATAAAAGCAACCCCGATAGCCAAAACTCTATCAGCTCAAACAGCGGTAGCTGAAATAAATAAAAGCTTAGATCTCGGCCAAAGACAGGATCTATCTGACCAAACGGCGTCGGATTCAAAGCCGGTAACACCCGGGCCCATTCTTCAGTGAGAATAATGCCAAACGCAAGGCTCAAAACAACCGCGCTCAAACGCAGCAGCGGGACCGGGAACGTAACCAAAGCGATCGCACTTCCCACCACTAATCCCAGCCCAACGGGCTGTGTCACTAATCTCTGACCAAGATCCCAGTTCGCGGTAAAGCTTAATCCAATCGGAGAAGGGATCGGTGCTCTGACGGTTAGCAGCTCAGCCACCGCTAGCTGAATGTGATGGAATAGCCCAGCGCCAATCACTAGACCCAAAACCAGGAGTACAGGCAATAGAGATCTCAAACCCAGACCAACGCTTAGATTGGCCTGATTTGGCAGAATGCAGTTGCGATTGAACTGTAAGCGTTTGGCAACACTAAAGTTGAAAAACGTGAACGCAAGACTAGTGACTAAAGTCAGCGTTCCTAAAAGGAGTTGAGTGCGCGATCGCACTACAAACTCAGATAAAAATCCTACTTCCTCAAACCACAGCCCCTCTGCCCAGTAGTAGGTCACCACATAGGCAATGACTATCGCCAGCATACCTGAGAGACCCAAAAAGCGAGTGGCTCGATTGGCCGCCTGTCGCCGTCTCAATCGGCCTGAAGCCACACTATCCGTAGGTGATTTAGCGTATCGATCCGCAGCTCGTGCCATCGTCTACAGACTCCCCAAAAATCTACTGACCCAAAAACCGGCTCCCAAAAATTAATACGCTGTCGTGAATACTCCGTAGTGAATACTCCGTAGTGAATATTCTGTGGCGACCAGCAGAGCCCTTAAAGGGAACAGCTAGCGGCCCCAAAAATCAATCGCTCGGTAGCCCAGCTCCGCCATCATCTGCCGCAGCAAAGGAATGCTTAGCCCCACCACGTTGGTATGACAGCCCTCGATTTTTTCAACAAACATACTGCCCTTACCATCCGTCGCAAAAGCGCCCGCACAGTGCATGGGCTCACCCGTATCAATATAGGCCCGAATCTCCTCGTCCGTAATCTTGGCAAAAAATACCTTGGTCATCCGGTAGCGCACCAGCGGATCCTTTCCGGGTGCTAGCAAGGCATAGCCCGTCAACAATTCTCCCGAACCACCGCGCATTGCTCGCCAGCGGTCCATTGCTTCTTGCTTACTCTCCGGCTTGCCATACACCACACCATCAATTGCCAGCACCGAATCACAGCCCAAAATCAGTGCGCTACTAAACTGTGGCTTCACCGCCTGCGCTTTTCCCAGCGCCAGCGCCTGCACCAGCTCACGCGGATCGCGAATCACCACCGCGTCCTCATCAAAATTACTAGGACACACAAACGGCTGGATACCTGCATCTATCAATAAATTTCGACGGGCTACGGAAGCGGAAGCCAGCACGAATTGAATATCGGCCATGAGTGAATTCAAAGGGGTGAGTTGGGGAGAGCACTAGCCTAGCAAGAAACCTACGGAAAAGGCGCACCCACAGAGGATAAGAATCCGCATGAGTACGCCCGATTGAATCAATAAGTCGGCAAAATCCAACGAGTTAGCACAAGAGGCCTATCCTCTCAAATCGTTAGTAAACCGAGAACGAAGCCACCGCCTGTTTCATGGTGTCCTTCAAATCTTTCCATCTGCTCTCAGGGAGCGAAGCATTGAAGGTATACAGCTGACCACGACGAATAATCACACTGGCCAAATCGTGACGAGTGCGGCCAGATGGCAAATTAGCCACATATTCCAAAATGTAATAGAGCTTGTCGCCCGCCTCAAACGATTGCGCATTCACCAGCTCTACGTTGCGATCGTCAGCGGCTAGGGAAGTAATGCTTTTAGAGAGCTTGTAGCCCACTTCGCTGGGCGTACCCAAATCTGGCAGCGTCTTACCTCCAGAAACTGGACTGACCACTACGCTGACATTTTCGTCATTGTTAATAATGTCGTGAAAAACAGTATCAGGCCCGCCTTCTACATTTGCAGGAACCCAGCCGGTCGGATATCGAAACTCGTAACCTTCGTAGCTATCGTTGTAAGACTGCAAGCTCACCCCAGAAGAGCAGCTTTGCAAGCCTAGCGCCAGTACAATCACAAATATGGCAGCAAATCGCTGCAGCGTCTTAAAGGTGTTTTTCATGGTTTTACGCTCTCTATCCTCTGGATCATTCAACTGAGCCATTCAACTAGGTCTCTCAATTGTGCCATGGGAGGGGAGAAGCGCAAAAATGGTTGCTAACCGGTTACTGGCTCGCAGCGGTCATCTATTAGGTGATCTGACTCAGCATTTGTCGAGTTTCAGCGCTGATTATAGGGGGTTCATCAGCAGCTATATAGCTATTCGCAATCTGGGTCAGGGCGCGAGATTGAAAGTAGGGCGATCGCAGTTGCCTAGCAGCCGTCACCGCCGTTTCAAAATCACCTAAATCTAGTGAGTCCAAGACCCATCGCAAGAAAGTACTCTCTGGCGTTGTCAGCACATCGTCTTGAATAAACATCACTAATCCAACGTCCACAGGTAGTATCTTCTCGATCATTGCACTGCGCAAAACCTCATTCTCAATCCCACTAACTAAGCGAACAGCCTCAGGGAACAGACTATCTGCGGTAATGTCTTGGTCATTAATGTAGTCACTATTAGCGCTGTACGGCTCAAGCAAGTGCTCAGCGAGATAGATACGCTGACGCGCTACTTCAGTGAAGATTTCTTCTTCAGAGTAGTAGTCACTGCCAAATCTGTTATCGGTCTCTATGCGAAAGTCGTCGCTCTGCACCTCGTTCAACATATGAGCTGTCAAAGCAAACACTTCATCTGACAGTCCCAAGGCATAATATTCTTTCACCATGAAGGGCGTTGCACTTACACGATGCTCAATCGTAGGGAGCGCGTTGAACAGCGCTTTGGCTCGCTCGGATTGCCCAACGGCTAAAAAGTAAGAGGGCAGCGATCGCATCAAGCTGACATTAGCCTGCTCATCGGGTTGGGCCGCATCGAGTTGGGCCTCATCGGGTGTTTGAATTAACGCGATCGCCTGTTCGTACTCCCCAATGCCAATCAAAAACTGAGCGTATTGATGCGACATCGCTGCACCGGCAGTGGCATAGCTATCATCGACAGCAGACCTTAACGAGCGAGCGCTCTCCACCTCACCCGAGTCGACATAGATATTCGCAATCTGCGTCAGCACATAAAATCTGCGCGAATCGTTTTCAATCTGTGGCAAGAGCGTCAGGGCCTCACTCAAAATGGCGTGCCGCTGCGCGTCAGAAAGTGAAAAGGTAGGCGATGGAACAGCCTCTAGAAACATCAGCAGATGCTCAACAGAGCCCGGGGCCGCACCGCCCAAAATACTTGGCTCTGTAGTGATCTCTCGCACCACAGATAGGCCACGTTCAAAATCACCGGATCTAACTAACGCTGAGGCGATCGCGAACTGAATTCGAGCCCGATGAGAATGCTCCAAAATCCAGGCCCCTTCAACGGTAGCGAGCGATTGTTCGTTCACATTGCGGTTAAAGCTTTGCAGCGAGGCTTCCAAAATAGGCAATCCGACTTCTGGATGCGCATTGGATGACAGAAATTCTCCCAGCATTGAGGCGGCAACAGCCTGCATCAGCGGACCTGGAAGCTGCTCAATAATAGCGCTCTGCTCAGCGACAAATATGCTTGCAGAGTCGATTTGAAGCGCATGCAACTGATCGTGATAGTCAAACAAAGTATGCGAAGGATACGTTTGAGCAGTCGCGGCAGCAGGTTCAACGCCGCGCGCAAGGGGTTCATCAGAAAGCGCATCTATATCAAATTCTGAGAACAGCTGACGGATTAAGTCTCTATCTGTCTCTCTATCCAGCTCGCTGTCCGTCTCTCCGGCAGCTGACAGCAACGGCCGTGAGGCAGCAATCATCAGTTGCTCACGCACGTACAGGTTTTCGGTGGAATCAATCAGAGCACGCAGCTGCTGATACTGCCCCTGTTCGGCGTACAGGTGAGCTGCTTCCATTAGAGTCGGATAATAGATATTTGCACTGCTGTCTGGATCGACTTCTATTAGTGCGATCGCCTCTGCAAGCACAGCATTCATCTGCTCAATATCGCCCATCAAATCGCCGTAGACTTCAGCAATCTCGACCAAACGCTTCCCTTGGTAGGTTGTCCAAGCTATGGAAGGCACCAGCGCGAGCGATTGTTGCAATACAGCATCTGCTTTGTTGTCATCTCCCATGCAGGCGTAGCTTTGCCCAATCGCATACAGGGCATCGCCCTTATGCTCAAGGCTTTCTGCTTTTTCGGCGATTGCTTCAGCGGCCATTAGCAAAGTTTGGACAAATTCAGTCTCAAATGTAGGAGAAACTTCTGGTGTAGGAGAAACTTCTGGTAAATCACAGCCCAGAAAAGACGCTTGCAGCAAATCGTGACTGCGCTCACGACTAAACACAGCAATAGTTTGATCAGCAAACTGAGCTAACGCAGGCACTGATGAGAAACAGCAGTTGAGACCTAATCCCAGCGCAAGCAATCTGGTAGGGCGTAATCTATCGCGCATGGGTTTCTAATGACTCTTCTAGGTTAGTTGTAAAAACCAGTATTCCCAGCTTAAGACCCCGTCCAGGATGTGTTCATAAGCATACTTTTAGCCGTACACCTAGCCGTTTAGGTAGGGACAAAATCGGTTGGGCCTAGTCAGGTTGACGATGCGGCCTTCTATCTATGCCCTCACAATGGCCATAGACTCTACAACTAAAACTATCTATGGACACCGCCTTCGAACAGTTTTCTCAAGCACTCTCAGACATCATCATGCAAACCCACCGTGCGGTAGTCGCTATTCGCGGCCAGCGCTCTGCCAGCACAGGTATTCACTGGCGAAAAGGGATAATCGTCACCTCCTACGAATCACTACAGTCAAACAGCCCATCCGATAGCAGCTTCACCCTTACTTTGCCAGATGGACAGACCTTCGAGACAGCGCTACTAGGCAGTGCCCCCACTACCGACGTCGCCGTCTTGTCACTACCCGAAGGCGTAGATTTACCCGTAGCCGTGCTAGGCGACGCTCAAACGCTAGCATTGGGCCAACTGGTTTCAACGGTAGGCTACTCAGCTGGCGGAGAAAGACCCAGAGGCAGAGGAGGCAGAAGAGGCAGACACAGGGGCCGAGGAGAACGTAGCAGCGAACGGAATATCGGCACCAACCAATTCTCCAGCTTAGGGATGGTCTCTCAGTTAGGATCGGCTTGGCGAAGTCAAAGTGGTGGAGAGATTGCTCAATATATAGCTGTTGACCTAAAAATTCGACGGGGTAGTGCGGGCTGTCCGCTGATTAATCACGGTGGTCAAGTCGTCGGATTCAATACGTTTGGGGCACGTCGCACCGTGCTGACTATTCCAGCAGCGACGGTGAACGCAGTAGTCGATCAATTGCAGGCGCGCGGCAAAATTACCAAGGGTTATTTAGGACTGGGGATGCAGGCAATTCCTTTACCGGAGAATGTGCGATCGCAACACAGCTTAGACAATGAAATCGGCATCATGGTCATCAGCGTAGAATCTGAAAGCGCCGCTGACCAGGCAAACATGGCAATAGGTGATGTCATGCTTGCATTTGACGATGAAAATCTAGAGAGCTTACGGCAGGTGCAGACATCACTAGGCCCTCAAAGCGTTGGAAGGACACTCAACATAAAAATCCTGCGCGGAGGCCAATTGCAAACCGTCACTGTCACTGTAGGCGAGCGCTAAGCCATGGCAGATGTGGTTATTTGCGCGGCGCAATCAGTCACGCGTGCGGGGCTAGCGGCGATGGCAACTACGGCGACTACAGAGGTAATAGGACAAGTGGATAGCGTGCGATCGCTCAGCCACTGGCTACAGGCGCAAACAGCCGACTTAGTGATTGTCGAGCTAGCCTCGGTAGATGCTGATAACACTGCAACCATCATAGATTTAGTAGAAACGCTACCAGGAGAAGAGAGAATCTCTGTTCTTTGCCTCATCGAAGACATCAGAGAAGATTATGAACAATCTCTTTTCTCCCAGCTCTTAGCAACAGGTCTAGTGAGTCTCATACCGATTGACGTTTCAACAGGGGGATTAAGAAGCGCGATCGCAGCTATCCTCTCTGGATTTGTTATCCTCTACCCCGATGTCACAGAAGCGCTTTTCACTCAGGCTGATTCTGCTTTTGCCACCCATAAATCTAACGATATTGAACCGCTAACGCTCAGAGAAATTGAAGTGCTCAATCAGCTCTCTAACGGTTCAACCAACAAAGCGATCGCCCAAACCCTCAATATCTCCGAACACACCGTCAAGTTTCATATCAGCGCGATTCTCTCTAAGCTCGGCGTCTCTAGCCGCACCGAAGCCGTCGCAGTCGGCATCCGCTCTGGGCTCGTCATGCTTTAGCGTCAAAGGGCTGATACAGGCGTCACATCAGCCAGACGCGTCACAACGCTCATCATCTTAGACGCCATGTCAAGCCCTCCAGCAGGGTACTTTGCAAGACTAGCGTGTAAGACTAAACTTGTAGCCAATAGACTAAGCTAGCGGGCGCTTAGCAATAGCCCGCTAGCCTACGTCAATTTCCTACAACGCCGTGCCATGCGATTAGATATCAAAAGCCTCAACTTGGGCTCAGATTCCGCTGAACGCGACATTGATGTCGGCCTTGCTGAATACTTTTACCAAAACGACGCCTACCACCGCTTCCTCAACGGGCGTAAGACAATTTTAGTTGGCAACCGAGGCGCAGGAAAAAGCGCTATTTTCAAATACATCGCCACCACCGAGCGCAAAAAAGGCAACCTCGTGCTAGAGCTCTCCCCCGAAGACTACTCCTACGAGCTCCTATCCGAATACCTGCGCAGTGAAAAAGAAGGCTCTTGGGGCAAACAAAGCGCCTACTCAGTCGCCTGGCAATACTTACTCTACAACCTTATTTTTAGACGCATCGTCCAAAATAAGCGAGGGCTACTGCTCGGCGCTCAAAAAAATATTTACAGCTATGTCAACAGCAACGGCATTGCCCAAGGCGATAGCTCCATTGGCATCTTAGTCAACTATCTCAAACGAATAGAGCGCGTTAAAATCGAATCTTACACAGGCGGTATTCGCTCCGACTTGCAGGCGCTCTATGACTTAGAAGAAATCAAAAACCTTTTACCCAGCCTTAAAAAAGTTTTAAGCAGCACACGCATCACAGTGCTGGTCGACGAGCTAGACAAAGGCTGGGACAACTCTGAAGACGCCAAATACTTCCTCGCTGGACTTTTTCAGGCCACCCAAAAAATCAATCTACTCGATCCAAACCTACGCACTTACGTCTCCATCCGCCAAGAGCTATTTGACAATATTCCTCAAATTTACGAAGACGCTCAAAAAATTCGCGAAGACGTAGAAGTCATTCGGTGGGGAAAAAACGAGCTGCTAGAGCTCATCGGCAGACGCATTGCTCATTCCTACCCAGAGTCGGCCAAACTGCCCGCACTCAAGCGATGGAAAACGATTTTTGTCTCCAAGCTTTCATCCTCCAACACAGAATCACTCGACTACATTATTGACCGCACCCAGTTGCGGCCCCGTGAGCTACTGCAATTTTGCAAGCTGTGCGTAGAGTGCGTGGACTATTCACTGGTCGCAAAGCGGATTGATGAATGTGCGATCGCCGCCGCCGAAGAATCCTACTCCGAGCAAAAAACCCGCGACCTCGCCTCCGAATACCGCTTCCAATACCCCTACCTACTAGACGTCTTCGAAGTCTTCCGCGGTCAAAAAACCTACTACACCAAAGAAGACCTCGACTACCTCCTCCTCTCACTCGCCGTCGGTGAAATAGACGTAGAGCAAGCCGCCGCCTGGGTCCTCGATCTTGACTACCTAGAACTCAAACAAATTCTCTGGAAAATCGGCTTCCTCAAAGCCCTCGTCCCTCAAAGCAGCCACAACCCCAAACATCGCGGCGACTACCTGGGCCACTACGAACTTCCCACCATCAACCTCGAAAATATCGAAAAGTTTAGAGTCCACCCCGCCTGCACCAAATTTCTACACCTCAAGGACTAACCGCCACAATGCCCCGATTTCTTTGGTCACACCAGTCCAATCGCCAGCTGGAGAAAAAGGTTCAATCAGTGCCAACTTGGCTCGTAGCACTCATTTCGATAGTAATCCTTTCTGCGGTTATTGTAATTATACGAGGCAATCCCAATCGGACAGGCCCCAGAGGCTATCGACAGCAAGTATTAAACACACTACTAAATGATGCTGAAGCGATCGCAATCATGGTCGCCGTTATCCTCTACATCAAAGGTGCACCGGATCGAAAAGCTCAAAAACACTATGAAGCTTGGCGCGTCATCGATACTGCCGCTGCCGCCAATGTGACTACCAGCTATGCACGATACCAAGCCTTAGAAGACTTGCACTGCGATGGCGTTCCCCTCAAGTGGCTAGAAGCTCCTAAGGCTAACCTTACGGGCATTTCTTTGCCAAAAGCAAATCTTGAAGCATGCAATCTAGCTGGCAGCAACTTAGAACGAGCTAACTTACGCGGTGCCAACCTCAAAGGCGCAAACTTAGCTGGCGCAAATCTTAGTCACGCAGACCTCGTTGGCAGCGATCTTACAGGCGCAGATCTGCGGGCCGCAAGCTTACGTAGTACCTTGCTTTGGGATGCAAAATTCTGGGAAGCCGATCTGTCTAACGCAGAAATGCGCTGGGCTGATCTTCATCAAGAGCAGCTCAATGGAGCCAAGCTAAGTAAAACAGTACTACCCGATGGCAAACTCTACAAAACGCCTCAGCAATAAAGCCTGTCACAATGCCTAAGATTTCTTGGCTAAAGCATATTCACATATTCGCCTTATCACTAAATTCATGATGCTGATGTAGCTTTTGCTACGCAAGCACAGGCAATCCGCCTAAGTAATTACTCAAATATTTATATTAAAAGGCTAACTCTTGCTGGTATCCACATACAAGTACCAGTCAAATAGCTTTTAATAGTCTTACGTATTTGCGCTGAGAAAGAGCTCTTGTCTGCCTAGCTCATTCATACTTCAATGCGTCACCATTTCACAGTTTGCTGACCAAAACCATCCTTGCGATTTAAGAGCTTGCCTTAAAGGCCCCATGAACCGCATTTTGATACCCCTACTACATATGGGTTTTGAACCAGTTCAGCTAACAGGACAATGCCCTTTGACACTTGAATTTTTCCCTTTGAAGCAACCGCTAAGTACAAAATGTTCAGTAAACGAGAAGTACTTTAAATTTATTTTTTCTAACTCTGAAGAGTAAAGTTATGAGCACTGAGACTATGAACATCACTAAATTTCTTTTACCTGATAGCAAGCAACAGAATGCGTCATTTGGCCAAGAGTTCACTAGACAATCTACAGCGCTCGAATCCTCTTACTTATCACTCCACACAACAAAGATAGTATTCATCGACTCATCGCTTGACGATTACCAAACCTTACATCAAGGGCTGTCCGACGGCTACCAAGCATATATTCTTGCAAGCAACAAAGATGGAATTGAGCAGATTACTCACATTCTCTCTAAGTTCGAACGTGTTGAAGCGCTCCATATTGTTAGCCACGGTACGCCTGGCACTTTACACCTCGGTACGACTCAGCTTAACACCAACAACATTCATAGATATCAAAATCAGCTACAAATCTGGAGTAACGTACTTTCTCACCAAGCCCAGATTCTACTCTACGGCTGTGAGGTTGCAAAAGGCAATTGCGGGGAAGCTTTTCTTCAATCCCTCAGCTATGTAATGGGCGCAGCTATCACTGCCTCAACCACACCCACTGGCAACCACACCAAAGGCGGCAATTGGAATTTTGAGACTCAAATCGGATACGGGCAACCATCGCCCGCCTTTCACAAAAGCACCTTAAATCAATATCGAGGCATCATGGCAGCTGAAGCTTACTTCTTAATAGATTCTCCTAAATACCTTCTCATGAGCAGTTCTTTCGGCTCCGGCTCTTTCCAAATAAGCAACAATTCAACATCTGGTCAAAAGATTTCAAAAGTAACAATTGATGTCAGTTCTGCCATATTCCCTGATTTAGTATTTGACCCTACAGGTAGCGCAGGCGATACGAGTGGGAAGGATTTTACAGTGGACAATGATCCAGGTATCGGCCTGCTGAGTCACACATTTTCAAATGAAAGAGACGGTGGCTTCGATACGCTAGAAATTGACTTTAACAATTTCCAGCCTGGTCAAACCCTGACATTCTCCGTAGACATGGACCCGACTAGTACGAAGGGGACACAGGGTCCTGGCCCCAACCATGCGGCTAGTGTGTCTGGGTTCGAACTAACCGGCTCAGTTATCACCGTTGAATTTGACGATGGCAGCGTTTTACAGGGACAAAATTATCGCGTGCCCAACGACGATACTGCCTCACAAGTCACGCTCAAATCAGGGCTTCCTGTAGCACCGACAGTTGAAATTTTAGGAGTCGCTGGCAATGTAGCAACCGTCACCGAAGCAAGTCAAATTGTTCGCGTCACCGGCCCAGTAGGTGCTAACATTGCGCTAATGAAAGTCGAAGGCGCTTTCTTTGAAGATCCTGGTATTCCTCCGTTTGACCCTGATCCGTTTGAAGCGAATACTGCGATTGCAGTCGAAGAATTCTTCGGAACCATTGGCGCGAATGGGTTCCTCGACATTCCCGTTACCCTCGCCAGCTCTGATCCGGACGGCGGCCTCAACCATTTTGTTGCCGTCATTAAAGAAACCGATGGCAGCACAGGAGCAACATCACCTGTCGTCGTTCTAGAGCTAGGGGCCGTTAGCGGCCCCGATACTGGAGCGCCTACAGCTAGTTTGACAGCTGCAGATGTCACTACCGCAGGTGGCACCGACAATAGCTTCACTGTCAGTTACGTCGATGAAACTGGGCTCGATACAGCAACAATTGATACCAATGATGTCACAGTAATTGGCCCTAGCGGTGCATTAACTGTCACTGATGCAATTGATAATGGCGATAGCTCTGTCACCTACACTGTCAGTGCACCCGGTGGTGATTGGGACAATACCGACAGTGGCACTTACAACATCACTCTCCAGGCTGGAGAAGTTGCAGACACCCTCGGCAATAGCGTCACACAGCAGGCACTCGGCAGCTTTGACGTCACTCTCAGCGGCCCTGACAACGCAGCACCCGTAGCTACACTTGATGCTGATGATATCACCACTACTGGAGCTACGAGCTACAGCTTTGATATCAACTACACCGATGCTACTGGACTCGATGTAACCACAATTGATGTCAACGACATCACCGTCGCAGGTACAAACGGTGCGCTCACCATCACCAATGCAGTTGACAACGGCAATGGCTCTATCACCTATACCATCGCCGCGCCTGGTGGTGACTGGGATACTGCTGACAACGGCTCTTATGACGTCACACTCCAGACAGGAGAAGTCGCAGATACACTTGGCAATAGCGTCACTGAGCAGCTCTTAGGGAGCTTCACAGCAAACATCGGCACACCACCTGACCCTGGCTCTGCTATTCGTATTGAAGCGGAAAGCTATAGTAGCTTCTTTGATAGAACAGCTGGTAATGCTGGTAATGCAGCAGGATTCACAGATGATGTTGATGTTGAGATTGCTACTGACACCGATGGTGCTTTCCACGTCAACAGCATCCAAAAGAACGAATTCCTCGTCTACGACAATCTCAACCTTCAAGCCGGGACTTATGACCTCATCATGCGCGTTGCCACTGGTCAATCCAAGGCCAAAGACCGCATGAAGATTACCATCGGCGCTCAAGAGTTTATCGTCAACTTTGGCTCTACTGGCGGCTACAGCTCCTGGCAAGACATCACACTTTCTGGCATCCAGCTTGATGAACCCGCTCAAGAAATGCGCGTCGATTTCCCCAATGGTGGCTTCAACCTCAACTATATCGAATTTCAACCGGGTACAATTGCGCCCGATACTGGAGCGCCTACAGCTAGTTTGACAGCTGCAGATGTCACTACCGCAGGTGGCACCGACAATAGCTTCACTGTCAGTTACGTCGATGAAACTGGGCTCGATACAGCAACAATTGATACCAATGATGTCACAGTAATTGGCCCTAGCGGTGCATTAACTGTCACTGATGCAATTGATAATGGCGATAGCTCTGTCACCTACACTGTCAGTGCACCCGGTGGTGATTGGGACAATACCGACAGTGGCACTTACAACATCACTCTCCAGGCTGGAGAAGTTGCAGACACCCTCGGCAATAGCGTCACACAGCAGGCACTCGGCAGCTTTGACGTCACTCTCAGCGGCCCTGACAACGCAGCACCCGTAGCTACACTTGATGCTGATGATATCACCACTACTGGAGCTACGAGCTACAGCTTTGATATCAACTACACCGATGCTACTGGACTCGATGTAACCACAATTGATGTCAACGACATCACCGTCGCAGGTACAAACGGTGCGCTCACCATCACCAATGCAGTTGACAACGGCAATGGCTCTATCACCTATACCATCGCCGCGCCTGGTGGTGACTGGGATACTGCTGACAACGGCTCTTATGACGTCACACTCCAGACAGGAGAAGTCGCAGATACACTTGGCAATAGCGTCACTGAGCAGCTCTTAGGGAGCTTCACAGCAAACATCGGCACACCACCTGACCCTGGCTCTGCTATTCGTATTGAAGCGGAAAGCTATAGTAGCTTCTTTGATAGAACAGCTGGTAATGCTGGTAATGCAGCAGGATTCACAGATGATGTTGATGTTGAGATTGCTACTGACACCGATGGTGCTTTCCACGTCAACAGCATCCAAAAGAACGAATTCCTCGTCTACGACAATCTCAACCTTCAAGCCGGGACTTATGACCTCATCATGCGCGTTGCCACTGGTCAATCCAAGGCCAAAGACCGCATGAAGATTACCATCGGCGCTCAAGAGTTTATCGTCAACTTTGGCTCTACTGGCGGCTACAGCTCCTGGCAAGACATCACACTTTCTGGCATCCAGCTTGATGAACCCGCTCAAGAAATGCGCGTCGATTTCCCCAATGGTGGCTTCAACCTCAACTATATCGAATTTCAACCAGGAGATACCACACCTGTTGACGGCCCCACTGTCTTAGGAATGCCCGATGTCCTCGTCACAGCAGGCACTACCAGCACCGAAATCGATCTGTTTACAGCCTTTGAAGATGAACAAGACCTAGACACAGAGCTGACTTACGAAATTGTCAGCAATTCCAACCCGGGGCTAATAACCACATCCGAACCACTCAACACACCCTTCACCTCTGTCGATGGCAAACTCAACTTAACCTACGACGCTGGAACGACGGGCAAAGGCGAAATCGTAATCAAAGCCACCGATAGCAATGGCACCTCCGCAGAAACAGTTCCCATCACGTTTACAGTAGTGGATCCCGCCCCTGCTGACGGTGTCATTCGGATCAACGCAGGGGGTGGCACGGCCTACGACGAAGCTGGCAACGCGTTCCAGAGCGTATCGCAGCTCAGCAACGTATCCTTGATCGATAATTCTGCTAGTAACAATGCCTCAATCTTTATTACCGACAACACAACACCTATCGGCAATACTCAAGCAGACACCACCACGCCCACTGGGCCAGTCAACAACGATTCACTCTATCAGACCCATCAGCAAGGCAGCGATTTCTCCAACGCAATCGATGTTGTCAACGGTAGCTACAACGTCAATTTCCACTTTGTAGAACCAGAATTTGAAGATAACAACCAGAGACTATTTGACATCAAAGTGGAAAATCAGGTTGCTTTCGACGACTTCGACATATACTCCACCATCAAAAATGCTTTCCTAGATGGTAAAAATACCGCTAGAGTTCTACAAGCACCGCCCGAAGAAAACTTCACAGCCATTGTGAATGATGGCACCTTAAACATTGACTTTGAAGGTGTTTTAGGAAATGCAACCATCGCAGGCATCGAAATTCTGCCGACCCCCCCTAGCGTTCTCATCCAAGAGAGCGACGGCAGCTCTAACGTCAGCGAGGAAAATACGACAAGCGACGACTACACAGTAGTGTTGGGCACAGCACCCACCTCTGATGTCACTGTCAACCTTTCTTTCGACGCCGGGCAGCTCACGCCGGATCAAGCCAGCTTAGTCTTTACACCAGCTAACTGGAATATACCTCAAACGGTCTCAGTAGCCGCTGTTGATGACACCTCAGAAGAAGGACTCCACACCGCTGACATCACACACAACGTCACTAGCAGCGACGCCAGCTACAACGGACTCAGCGTTCCAACCGCAACCTTCACCATTCAAGACAACGACCAGCCTGATGGACCAACACCTATCAAATTTGACCAAAAATTGATTCAAGCCACGAACAAGGCGACAGCAGGTGCGTGGGGTCCAGATGGCCGTCTGTACGTTGGTACCCTCACGGGCGTCATCTACGCTTACACCTTTGATGATACTTACGACAACATTACCGACACCCAGGTCATCAACACTATCGCACCGCTAGACAACCACGAGATTCTAGGCATCGCCTTTAATCCGTATGACAGCGAGCCACGCATCTACGTCACCCACAGTCACCTCGAATTCAATGACGGAGACGCACCACTGCCGACCGATCCATTTCCTTACACCGGAGAAGTATCCATCCTCGATGGTGTCAACTTCACTAACCGACAATCACTTGTCTCAGGCCTACCAGTTTCAAACCATGACCACGGGGTGAACAGTCTAGCGTTCGACAATGAAGGAGACTTATACATCGCCGTAGGGGGCAACACCAATGCAGGTATCTCAGATCCTGCCATTGGTGGTACCGCAGAGTCACCATTCTCTGCTGCTATCGTTAAAGCGGACCTGACTGATCCAGGATTAAACATCTCTAATCCGGAGCATAAAGGCATCAAACCAGGATTCAATGGTCAAGTCGAGTATGAGTTGGCACCGGAGATTATTGTGCCGCCAGAATTGACCCGCGAAGAAGCCGCACAAAGCCAGGTATTCGGTGCAGATGCCAATGTCAAAGCAGGTATCGATGTCTCTGTTTACGCATCAGGATTCCGAAATCCTTTTGACCTAACTTGGGGCACCAATGGAAAACTCTATGCTTCCGACAACGGTGCCAACGCTGGATTTGGCGATGTCTCCACCGGACCTAATACACAAGAACCCTTCCCCAGTGGACAAAGTGACGACGAGTTCTTACGGGTTGTCGAAGGTGGCTACTATGGCTTCCCCAACCGAAATCGTGGACGCACAGATGATCGTCAAAATTACTTCATTGGTCCCAATGGCCCGCTGCCAAGCTATCTACCAGCTGGCGCTGCTAACGATCCGAACTTCTACACAGAAGCCCTCACAACCTACCCTAAAGGCGGCTCTAACAATGGTGTCGTTGAGTACCGAGCAAACGCCTTCAATGGCGAGCTAAAGGGCAATATTTTAGTACAGAAGTTCAAAAATCAACTATGGAATATCGACCTCTCTGCTGACGGCAACCAGGTGGTTGATATTGTGAACATTAACCAAGTCAGTGAAGATGCAGGCGGCACCGAAGTAGCCAGTGGTCTTGATGTACTCACAGGTGCTGGCGGTGCGGTCGTCGGCATTGATTTCACAGCCAACCACGTCACCATCGCCAGCCCTGTAGACAGCAGTGCGGTCGGCGTAACCGCCTACGATATCTTTCCGTGGCGAGCGCCCGTCACAGGCGGTCATGACTTCGTGATTGGGGGTCTCAACTTTAATCCAAACGCAGCGACGGAAGTATTCGTCGGTGGTGTAGAAGTCACCGGACAAGTCACAGTTTCTGACACCAGAATCAGAGGCATCTTGCCAAACCTAACTGGTCAGGCCAATGAGCTTCTCGACATTACCGTCGTGAACGGGGGACAGACGTCCATTATCCCAGACGCGTTCCAACCACTGTTTGGATAGAAGAAGCGGGATAGAAAAAGTCTATTTCTGTGAGTCTACTTTCATGAACAGATAAGTGAATGCCAATAAAGCAAACAGTAGGCAGTCTGCTGTTTGCTTTATCGTGACTGTAATTTAATTCAGTGCGATTTAATTCAGATTGCTAACGTATGCTCGTGATAAAAGGTAAATCAAAATGCTCACAGCTATCTATCTAAAAATTGACTGTATTTCCTAAAAGTGGATAGTATTTAGGGCTAGATGTGTTTCTCAATAAGTCATCTATTGAATATTTCGTAGCAAAGTGATAGGCGCTTTGCTTTATCAAACAAGGGTTGTAGCCTCTGGCATTGGCAAAAACAAAACGCAGACAGCTGTTTTCTCGGCTTTCAAATTATTATTTTTGTGTTAATGCGACCCTCTTTCATTGACGGACGATATGTTTTTTTTTTAAGCTTGCCGCTTAGTTGGGAAGCATTTAATAGCGACATGTTGTATTCAGGGACAGAGAAGATATGGTAAGGGATCTCGTCAAGCTGCGCTACATTTTACCAGCCAAAAACCTTTCACTCATATTGATGATACTATTATTCCTTTTCTCTTCACTCTTAGAAGTGTTTGGAATTGGTGTAGTTGGTCCCTTTATTGCGTTAGCTAGCAATACCGAAATAATATACGAAACGCCCTACCTAGAGCGCATTTTTAAACTCATAGGCGTTTTGGATGAAAGACAGTTTGTTGTCTTCATCGGATTAACTGTCATTGTCTTCTTCTGCATCAAAACTTTTGTCGCATGGATTACGCAGGTTATTATCGTTGCCTTTAGTGATAAGCAGCAAAAGTTGATTGTTGCCAGGATGACGGAGGAATATCTATCAGCACCATATATCTATCACACACGCAAAAGCACATCCTCTATTGTTGATGCCATTATCGAAGTTGCAAATACATTTACAGGCATGATTTTATTGCCTGTATTAACAGCAACCTCAAATATATTCGTAGCGAGCTTTTTGCTAATTTTACTCTACAAAACCAGTAGTCTGACTGTCATTGTATTTATCATTGCTCTTTTTCCTGTCATTCTTCTCATGAATAAGTTCAGAGCGAAGGTACCCGCTTGGGGCAAGGCAGTTCGCAGAAGCAAAGAGGAAATTATTAAGACAATTAACCATGCATTTGGCGGTATCAAAGAGACCAAAATCATCGGTTGTGAATCCTATTTCAACGAAAAAGTGCTCCAGAGAGCAGAAAATCTGGAGAAAGCGCATGTCAACTTCGCTTCTTTCCAGATGGTTCCCCGCTATCTGATGGAGATCGTCGCTGTTTTGGGTGTTGTCGCAACGGTCAACGTTTCCATCCTCTCGGGGAGTAACACAGATGACCTCACCTCTACATTGGGCGTCTTCGCATTGGCATCCATTCGGCTTATCCCCAGTATCAGCAACACATTCGCAGGTATCAACAAGCTCAGAAATTCAAGTTACACAATCAACCAGCTATATTTTGACTCCACTGAGCTACAGAAGTTTAGATTGGAAGAAACCCAGTCAATTTCTCAGATCAATGGTTCAACTAACCAAACAGCAAGCGCTTTGGACGCTATGCCGATTTCTTTAAGTGATCGCAGTTACCAAGACGGACATAACAGTCCTCAAGCACCGACCGCCAAAGGCGAGATCGTCCTCAACAAGGTTTCCTACACTTACACTGGTGCGCTAGATTACGCCGTCAAGGATATCTCTTTAAGAATCAAACAAGGCGAGTCGATTGCCTTTATCGGCAAGTCTGGATCAGGGAAGACAACACTAGTAGATATTATTCTAGGTTTACTCTCACCCCAAAGTGGGGATATCAGCTTCAGCGGGCAATCTGTCTATCAAGATATTGCTCACTGGCAAAGGCTCATTGGATATATTCCTCAGTCCATCTTTCTGATGGATGACACCATCGAAAATAATATTGCATTTGGCGTGCCCAAAGACCTAATCAATAGAAAAAAGCTCTATCAAGCGATCAGCGCAGCGCATCTAGATGAAGTAGTGAGCAATCTCCCCGATGGCGTGAACACGAATGTAGGAGAAAGGGGCGTACTGCTATCAGGTGGGCAAAGACAAAGAATTGGGATTGCTCGTTCGCTCTACCACGACAGCGAAATTTTAGTGCTCGACGAAGCCACCGCTGCTCTAGATACTGAAACCGAAAAGCTCGTCACCGAATCGATCAAATCTTTGAGTGGACAAAAAACAATTATCACAATCGCTCACCGATTGAGCACAATTGAGCATTGTGATTGCGTTTACTTACTCGATCATGGACAAATAGTAAGATCTGGCAAATATCAAGATGTTGTCTGTGCAGAAAGCAGTTCACAGACATAAACTTCAAGCACAAGGCGCAAACAAGCACCAACACACAACACACACTCAGAAATTCCACCAACTATCAGGGTAAGAGAATCATAATTATGGGACTGCCAAACTTCTTAATCATCGGGACGGCCAAAGGGGGCACAACCTCGCTGTATTCTTATTTGAGTCAGCATCCGAAAATTTACATGAGTCCGAACAAGGAACCCGGTTTCTTTGCACTTGAAGGAGAAAGTCTCGATTTTCAGGGTCCAGACGAAGCTTTTAGCAGAACGTCAGTCACCAATATAGAAGACTATCAAAAACTATTTGATGGCGTCACTAACGAAGTTGCCATCGGAGAGGCCTCACCCTTTTATTTATACTTTCCAAAGGCGTCAGAGAGAATCAAGCACTATATTCCGGAAGCAAAACTAATCGTTTCTCTGCGTAACCCAGTCGATAGAGCTTATGCCAGCTACATGCACAATGTTCGCATGGGATATGAAACCGATTCATTTGAAGCATCTTTCAACAAAGAGTCCGAGCGTATTCAAGACAACTGGATTTATCTCTGGCACTATAAGCAGTGTGGCCTTTACTATCAACAGCTCAAACGTTATTTTGAAACCTTCGATCGAGAACAAATCAAGGTTTACCTATTCGAAGACCTCGCTCAATCTACACAGTCCACAGTTCAAGACATCTTTACGTTCTTAAGCATTGACGATACCTTCGTTCCTGACTTGAGTATCGTCAACGCATCTGGGATTCCTCGCAGCAAGCTTATTCACAATCTCGTTGATCGCGGCAATCCAGTGCGAGAAGCTCTAAAATCTGTTGTCCCGGATGGTCTTCGTAAGGACATTGCCAATCAAATTCGGAAGATAAATTTGGCACCAAAGCCACCGATAGAACCAAAGACAAAGCAAGTGATCGCTGATTTTTACCGTGATGATGTATTAAAACTGCAAGATTTGATCGACAGAGATTTATCAGGATGGCTTTAACAAAAATCGGTCTCAAAGTTAACAAGCAGCTGACAAAAGGATAAATTTCTGACCGGTGAGCGACCAGCAAGAGATAGATATCGCTAAGTGTATGACGAGTTTTGAGCTGAAGAGCTGGATAAATCAATTGGGTAGGGTAAGTCATGTCTGAGCAAAAGGCAATCGTTAGCGTGATTGTAAATAACTACAATTACGCTTCGTATGTCCAGAAAGCCATTGAGAGCGCTTGTGCGCAAACCTATGAAAATACCGAAGTCGTTGTAGTCGATGATGGCTCCACTGATAACTCACGGAAGATTATCAGCACTTTCGGAGATCGTATCATCCCCGTCCTCCAGGAAAACGGCGGCCAAGCTGCGGCATTCAACTCAGGGCTAGAAGCGAGTCAGGGCGAAATAATCATCTTCCTAGACGCAGACGATTATCTGTTTCCAACCGCTGTTGAACGCGTTGTTAGCGAGTGGAAACCTGGCATTTCAAAAATTCACTACTTGCTAAAAGGAATTGATGGCAATGGGCAACCACTAGGCTATACCTATCCTTCTCGGGGCGAGTATTTAGGAAGAGGAGATATCGTTGAGGCCATGCTTAAAGAAGGCGGCTATGGCGTTGCGCCCACAAGCGGTAATGCGCTCAGTCGAGAGGTATTAACCTCCATTTTCCCAATTCCTGTAGGAGAGTACAAAATTTCAGCCGATGGCTACCTGGCTGTTGCCACCCCTTTTTATGGAGAGATTCTAGCGATTGAAGAACCCTTAGGCGCATACCGCGTTCACGGCAACAATAATTGGGGCACCTCTATGGAGGGAAAACAATTTCGATCCTTTATTGAACACGATTTAATTAAACAATCTTTGCTCTCTGATAAGGCCGCAGAATTTGGACATGATGTCCCCACAGACATTTTGTTTAGAAAAAACGGTCATCTCTGGGCCAGAATTGCCTCCCTAAGGCTAGATCCCGAGCATCATCCGATCGAAACCGACAGTACTTTAAAGCTGATGTATCACGGCATTCGCTCCGCTTGGCTCTACTCATCTGAGTTGAACTGGAAAAAGAAAAACATCATCACGCTTTGGTTCTTATCCGTCGGATTACTTCCACGACCGCTCTCAAAACAAGCTATCGGCTGGCTTTTTGAGCAAAACAGTCGGCCTGATTTTGTCAAAAAGTTCTTAGCCCTGATGCGCCCCCTGCTCAACAGAGCCTAGCGAATGAATTGCAGATATTACAAGTTAGTTGGATCAGGCGTGTAGATTAGGCATTATGAACGAGCAGCCCCTTGTCAGCATCATTATCAATAACTACAACTACGAAAGGTTCTTACCTGAGGCAATTGATAGCGCCCTCGCACAGACCTATGCCTTTACAGAAGTAATCGTCGTCGATGATGGCTCGACTGACGGCTCACGAGAAATTATCAAGCAATATGGCGATCGCATCACGCCCTGCTTTCAGACAAATGGTAAACAAGGAGCCGCGCTGAATACGGGATATGCCGCCAGCAAAGGAGAAATAATTTTTTTCCTAGATGCCGATGATTATCTACTGCCGCAAGCCGCAAGCGTAGTGGTGAGCACCTGGAAACCAGATACTTTTAAGGTGCATTTTCGCCTGCAAATTATCGATAGAGAAGGCCAGCCTTCCAACAAATATTTACCGCCGACCACTATGCAGCTGGCATCAGGCGATATTCGAAAAAAGTTAATGGGCGGCGGTGGCTACATCAGCACACCGATGAGTGGAAATGCCTATAGCCGAGCCCGCCTTGCCAACCTTTTCCCTATACCTAAGCAGTACAACACCACCGCAGACGATTATCTGATGATCTCTAGCCCCTTCTACGGTCAAATTGAAGGCATAGAAGAACATCTCGGTGCCTACCGAATTCACGATAGCAACCAATGGGCACTAACAACCGTGTCTGGTAGTCGCTTTCGCCGTTTTGTGTCGCACGATCTACAGAACTATGCCTTGCTCATACAACGAGCCAAAGAGTTCAATCTAGATATCCCTGCCGATCTAGAATCTAGAGGCATCGGCCGTATTTGGTCTCGCCTAGCCTCTTTGAAGCTAGAACCCAAAGAACATCCCGTTGAATCTGATAGCGTTATGCAATTGCTCTGCTGGGGCATTCGCTGCTTGTGGAAGTACTCAGAATACAACTTTCCTAAAAGAATCATTTACACCTTTCTTTTCCTATGGGTTGCACTCACACCAGCCCCCTTATCCAAATTGGGCATCACTTGGCTGTACGCCCCGCATTTGCGGCCAAAGTTTATTGACAGTGCCCTGGTTAAACTTAGAGCACTTGTCAGCTAGGAAAAAGCTTGTTGAACAAATTCGATTAGATCCATCTCTAAACTCTTTACGCATCACAGAACCATTGCCAGGCTCCAAGACCGTTATGATTATCTCTCATAAGCATAAATTCATTTTCATCAAAACAGAAAAAACCGCTGGTACAAGTGTAGAGATTGCGCTTTCACAGTTTTGCGGAGATGAAGATATCATCACCCCTTTGGTACCCAAAGACGAAAAGATCAGGCAAGAAGCTAGCGGCAGAAGCGCACAGAACTATCTCATTCCCAAGCGTAAGTATTCTGCAAGAAAGTGGGCAAAGCTGCTGCTAAAGGGCAAATCCAGTAAGTTTTACAATCACATTACGGCCAGAGAAGTGAGCCAGTTTGTTGATGAGGATATCTGGAATAGCTATTTCAAGTTTTGCTTTGAGCGAAATCCCTGGGATAAGGTGATTTCCTGGTACTACTGGCGCTATAAAGCTGAGCCTAGACCGTCTATTTCAGAATTTATTCAATCGGGCGAAGCTAGAAAAGTTAGTGCGTATTCTCTCTACACAATTAATCATGAGGTTGTGGTCGATAAAGTAGGCCTGTTTGAAAATCTGGCAGAAGAGCTAGAAACCATTTCTAATCAGCTTCAGCTCCCTGAAAAAGTTGTATTGCCTCAGACTAAGGGCGGCTTTCGAAAAGATAGAAGGCACTACTCAGATATACTGACGGCTGAAGAAAGGGCAGCGATCGCAACCTTGTTCAAACGCGAAATAGAGCTATTTCACTACACATACTAAAAACGAAACACACTGAGAAGTCCAACACAAGCTTGGAATATTGAAGATGATCACCAAAGGAAAGCTCAAATACATCCTTCGCCGCTCAAAGCAAAAAGCTTGGCACATCATTGAAGACTCATATAGAAGCTCACTGCCATCCACCAAACAACAAACGACTGTCAACGACAAAGAAATCAGAGTCGTTGGCCTAAGACGCTCTGGCAATCACGCAATTATCAACTGGATTCGCGCTCAGGCACCCAAAAATACAACCTTTATCAACCACACCAGAATCAAAGGCAACCCATACCGCGACGTATACGAAGATCAGCTATTTTTACAGCAAAATCCCACACTCAAGGGCTGGCGATGTGACGATATAGAGTGGTGGAAGCGTGAGGCCAAAGGTGACTTTTCTCACAAAGACTGCTTAATATACAGCTACGAGGACCAAGAAATTGAACGTGTTGTTCACCCAGCCTTTGAGAAAAGACACAATTTCTACCTAGGTAAAAGCGCAAAAAGGTACGACGTCATAATCATGCGCGACCCGTTTAACTTGTTTGCCAGCAGGCTAAAAGGCAATAAGCCAAGAGTCAACGCTAGAAATTTCGACTTAATGTCTGTTTATTCGCGCACTCGCAACCTAGCCGAACTTTGGGTTACCTATGCCCAGGAATGCCTCGGAGAAACAAATTTTCTGCCAAATAATAAAATTTTCCTCGGCTACAATCAGTGGTTTACCGACATAGAGTATAGAAAAAGCATTGCCAACCAACTAAACATCGAATTTTCTGATGCGGGTTTCGACGAAGTTGTGACTGCAGGTGGCATCGGCAGTTCTTTTGATGGCACTAGTTTCAATAGCAACGCTGATCAGATGGACGTTCTTAATCGATGGCAATCATTTGCAGAAGATCCTAGCTATTTAGACCTGTTTAAGACACCGGAACTTATCGAGTATTCCTGTCGGCTCTTTGGCCATCTGCCCGGTACTGAAACGTTAATTGAAAAATTAGAAGGTCATCGCAAGCCAATATAAAAAGTAATCGTCTAACCCATACGTAAAATTCGTATATACCCAGAAACTTTCAGAGTCATACTCTCGTCCTAGGTACGTGAAAAAACTAACCTACCTTACCAGATAACAACTACAAAATAAATGAGCTGATGACGCAATCAGTCGCTATTATTCTTAAGTTACTCACGGTTCCCTCAAGATAATTTGAGTTGCAAAAATACGACGAAGGCAATGGGTTTTCAGTCTATTGATAAATAAACAAGGCTATGAGTTTTTTGCCTCCGTATCCCTGTCCAATCAGTCAACTGAAAAAATAGACTAGCCTTGCGCTACATGTAGCGTTTTCGTGTTTCTTGGAACCACTAGAATAAATGAGCGAACCATGAGTAAGTTAGTGTTTAGTTTTTTACTTTGGATGGATATCTTATAGGTAAAAAATGTGGGAAGGACGTCTATGCTGAAAGTGACCAAAAAGCTTTTCAAAAGATCGGCAAGGTTACCGCTTGCCAGCCTCAACTACCATCTAGGAAATTATGACGAAACGATTTGGGTAACAGGAGATGGCAGAAGCGGCACAACTTGGCTATCTGATTTAATCAACTGGGAAGGTAGGTACAGAGTTTTGTTTGAACCTTTCCACCCCACACTTGTTAAAGAGGTTAAAGACTTCGATTTCTTTCAATATCTCAAAGCAGATGATCACGAATCCTCCCTGGGAGATTTTTTAAGGACTGTATTTTCTGGTAGATTTAAGCATTTTCGCGCAGATACCAGCCAAATTCGGTTGATGTATGAAGGTCTGCTCGTCAAAGATATTTTTTCTAATCTCATGATTCCGTGGGTTCATCACAACCTACCCACTGTCAAAAAAGTCATGGTGATCAGAAATCCATTCGCAGCTGCTTTATCGAAGCAAAACAAGCAAGGCTGGACTTGGATGACTGATCCTAAGGATTTTTTCAACCGCACAGATTTATTTAACGATCATCTACACCGTTTTGAAAAGGTGATTGCAACCGTAGGTGATGACTTTATTGAAAATCAAATTCTGATTTGGGCGATTGTTCACTACGTTCCTTTTCAAACTCTAAATAGCCAGGATATTCACATAGTTTTTTATGAAGATCTAGTCTCTAATACAACACAACAGCTAAAGACGTTATTTCAATATTTATACGGGGAGCATTCCGGTACCGACAGCCTTTTGGATGAAAGACTATTAAAGAAAATCAATCGACCGTCAAGAACTTCTGGTAAAGCCTCAGGCAGTACTCTCATGATGGGTAAGGATCCTGTAAATTCTTGGAAAAATGAGCTGTCATCACAGCAAATTAAGCAAGGAATGGCTATTCTTGAAGTGTTTGGGCTTAATGATATTTACGGATTAGGTTCGGTGCCCAATAGGCAGTGCCTGCCCATCATCACACGTTCTTAGTACAAAGATGTTTTGGTTAATGGCCAACTTATGTATGATCGAATTTCCAAAATCAAACTCTTAAGCCCCAATTCTTAAGCCAGATTTTTGAATGTGCGTTTTGAATGGACGTAATGTTGTGTGCGCAATGTTGAGAAATAGTTGTGATCGCACCTTTTGGCATGAACTTTGTAGCATGAAGATGTCGGAGAAAACTATGCAGGACAAGTTTCGTTTAGGGGTTGTCTTCACCCACCCTACGCAACATCACGGACCGCTGTGGAGAAAACTGAGCACCCAGCCCAATCTAGATGTCAAAGTTTTTTATCTCTGTGACGAAAATCAGAGCAGTGGCGATCATTACCTCGGCAAAGATTCGCAGCCTTGGGATGTAGATCTCCTAGGCGGATACGACTACGAGTATCTGAAAGATCTTTCGGGGAAGGTTCCTTCAAAACAAAAGAAAGCTTCTGTAGCGCCGTCTTTGATCAAACACATCACCCAAGGGAAGCTCGATGCCGTATTTATGCAGAGCTTTATCAATTACTCCTACCGACTCACTGCGCTGCTATGTAAGCTACGCGGTATTCCGCTAATCATGCAAAACGACGCGACCATCATTTCTGATGGTCGCTATAGTCGGACACGTCAGATGCTCTTACCGATTTTATATCCGTGGATGCTCAATCAGGCAGACTACTGGCTCTCTTGCGGTGACCATAATGAAATCCACCTACGCCATTATGACGTTCCAGATAGTAAGGTAATTCGTGGCTGTCATCCGATTGATGGAGATCGTTTTAAGCAGGCGATCGCACAAAACACCGACGAAGTTTCTAGCATCCATCAAGAACTGAGCCACAGAGAAGACGCGATTTTGTATGGCTTTGTCGCTAAATTCACTGAGCGAAAACGGCCTTTTGAGTTTATAGATGCGATCGCTGCTGCCAACCAAAAAGACCCGCGTGTCAGAGGCATCATGATGGGTGGCGGTCTGTTGGAAGCCAATATCAATCAGCGCCTAGCAGACATGCCAAACAAAGCCGTCATCAACATCGGCTTCGTCAACCAAAGCAAGCTGCCCCTCTACTACGCAGCAATGGATGTCTTCGTTCTCACCTCTCGGTTCGACCCACATCCACTGGTTGCTTCAGAAGCAATGGTTGCGGGCTGTCCTGTCATCATGAGCGATGGTTGTGGCAACTGGGGCTATAGCGACACGCTGATTCAGTACTACAATGGACTCGTCTACAAGCGCGGCGATCTCAACGCGCTCATTGACGCCATTTTGCAACTGACAGATCAAGAAACCCGTCAGCGATTCAGCGACAATGCTAGAAAAACATTTGAAGGGCAAAATCTGTATACCGCTGTCGATTCCTTCTTAGAAGTTATAAGCAGAATACAGTCCAAAACATCAGCGTCCAAGACACCCAAAGCAGTCACCGCAACTTAAACGATTGAATCTGTCAATAAAATCCACCCATAAAATCAAATAACCCACAATAAAATCTAATGCTCAGCTCAGCATCTAAACCGATGAACTCTACGAGTCAAACAGTTCAGGTCGGGCTCGTACGCACCATGCCTCACTTCAGTATGGATGTCTATGCCGAAGGACTTATCTCAGGATTTAGAACCAGGCAACCAGACTGGAAGATCGTGGAGCTACGACCCAAAGCAGTAGATAGACGTAGCCGCTCAGTGAGCGTGCGAGCAACAAAAGCCCATGAGCGATTCTGGAACTTTCCCAAACGAGTTCAACAACAGTCTGCTGATATCTATCACATTGTTGATCATAGTGACGCCCACATCGTTCGCTGGATAAAGAAAAAAAATAAGCCAGTTGTGGTCACTTGTCACGACTTGATTAACTATTTTTACCCTCAAAATCTTCAAGGTTCCGTTAGGCTGCCATTCATCAGCGACAGATTATGGCGCTCTGCGGTTGAAGCCATGCAGCTAGCCGATACGATTATCGCCGTTTCATCAACGACAGCCAAAGATGTCGGCAAGCTACTGAATGTTGAATCCAATAGAGTTGTTGTCGTACCCAACGCAGTAGATCCAGCATTCACCCCCGCATCAACAGAAGAAATCCAAGCTTTCCGTCAACAGCTCAACGTTCCGCCTAGAACATTTTGTTGTCTAAATGTGGGCTCCAACCATCCTCGAAAAAATGTATCCGCCATTCTTCAAGCAATATACCTACTCAAGCAACAGAACGTACCTGTGCAGTTCTGGAAAATTAGCGGCACGTTCAACCCCGATCAAGAAGCTTTCATCCAAGAGCATGATTTAAGCAACGATATTCGACGACTAGACAATGTGGATGACACCACATTAAGACAGGCATATAGCGCTGCAGATGTTTTAGTCGCACCCTCGTTTCATGAAGGATTCGGTCTTACACTGCTTGAAGCAATGGCCTGCGGCACCCCTGTACTGACCTCAAATGTTTCTGCGATGCCTGAAGTAGCTGGAGAGGCAGGCTTGCTAGTCAATCCCAACGCCACTCAAGAGATTGCTGATTGCTTACAGCGTCTCTACAAAGATCCTTCGTTACAACAGCAGTTAAGCATCAAGGGTCTAGAAAGGACTCAGCGCTTTAGCTGGGATAATGCTGCCGGAGACATTGCTGAAATATATAAAGAACTGTTGAAGAAATAGTGACTAAAGGTCTGTTTTTAAAGTTATCAATTTTTCTTATATTTAACTTCTGTATCTAATTCCTCAAAGGAGATGTCAACCCGTGAAAAAGAAATTGTTATTAGTTACCTTTCCAGTGGATCTAGGCAATAGTACATTCGAAAAGCGATTTATTCAACTCTTCGAAAGAGAGACTGATCTCAAAGTCTATCGCTTCATCCCAAACCAACAGTTTCCAGGTACCTTTCTAAAATACGCAGCTACCATTGGTAAGCGCTTTCTCACATCGTTTGAGCTGCAAAGCGTCGTCCGCGAAGCGAATCAAGAAGGCCGCCAGGTTCTATTTCATGGCATCAGTCCGGCCCTGTTTGCCTATCCAGCCATTAAGCAAGGCAATAGCTGCATTGTCACAGACTGGACTCGAAAGCTATATGAGCCTCTAAACGACACAAAAATGTCACCATCCTGGCTTACGGCCATTCATAGACAGGTTCTCAATGCTCAAAAGTACGTCATCGGAATCACCGATGCTGTTCTCACAGAAATTGCTCAAGACTACGGCATCTCGACCAGCAAGCTGAAGAAAGGGAGGCTACCATTTTCACCCGATCTGGAGATGTTCCAACCCAGCCCTGAACGGAATGACGATATCATCAAAATTTTGTTTGTCGGGGGCGACTTTGAAAGAAAAGGGGGAGACATCTTGCTGGACTGGTTTAACACTCAGCAGAGGAATAACCCAGCGAAGAACTTGCAAATGACAATGGTGACAGGTCATCCTGTTGGCAATCACCAAGGAATTACCGTTGAATCCAACGTTCAATATGGCCAAGAGAAGCATATTGAACTGTATAGAAGTCACGATATTTTGGTGCTACCGACAAAATGTGACAGCTATCCTAGCGTACTAGGAGAAGCGGCTTGCTCAGGGCTAGCGGTATTAACCACACAAAAGGCACTCGGCGCGCCAGAAATTATTGAATCTGGCGTCAATGGCTTTGTTTGTGATGAACAAGAAGATTTGATAAAACAGCTGGATTTATTAGTCAAAGATAAGTCCACGATTGAAGCAATGAAGCAAAAAAGCCGACAGATTATGGAGAAAAAGTTCTCAGCCGAGCAGGTACTCAAAGACTACACAGATTGTCTTTTTGACACCTAATTTTTAAAGGTTAAAGCTGAAATTATCCATTGTTTTTAATTTTGGCTAATGCGCGCATATAGTACATGAGCGATTCCAACTGCATTACCCATTTTGAAGAGAGCATCAAGATTAAATCAACCACTACTTTGCATCGATATACGACCAGGACTATATTGCATACAAGAAAGCAGCAGGGAGAATAGGTCGTCATGGGACGCATTCAGGTTTTAGCAATTACTGGTGTGGGCAGAAGCGGAAGCACACTACTAGAGAAAATTTTGGGTCAGCATGAGGATTTCTTCCCGATTGGTGAATTCGCAATGCTTTGGGGGGAGATGAATCATGATTTTTTGTGCAACTGCGGTGCGTCGTTCTTCAACTGCGATTTTTGGACACAGGTTTTTGAGCAGGCAACTGGCGGGTTTGACGGGATAAATGCTGATGAGATCCTAAAGATCAGACAGGCAGTTGATCGCAACTACTACATTCCTTTAATACGTAACCCAGTGTTGAGAACGAAGGGCTATCAGGCAAAGCTGTCCCGATTTGTAGACATCCTCTCAAAAATTTATTCAGCTATTGATGAACGAGCAGGCAACAAGATTATATTGGATTCGTCTAAGTCACCTGCCTACTTTCACATTTTGAGCCTAGTTCCCAATGTTGAACTCACGATTATCCACTTAGTTCGTGATAGCAGAGCGGTTGCTTACTCTTGGCAAAAGAGGAAGCGAATGACTTATTCCGTAGATACAGAGCAATATATAGAAAGGCAAGGTGCCGCAGAGGCAGCTGTCAAATGGGCGGCGAAAAATGCCGTGACAGATACCCTCAAACCCATTGCAGAAAACTACGTTTTTATCCGCTACGAAGACTTTGCCACAGACCCAGAAAAAGTGACCCGGCAGATACTCAAAGCAATTGGCAAAGAGACGAGTGGATTGGAGTACTTAATGGGCGAACAAGCAGGGCTAACGGAAACACATGGCATTTTGGGGAATCCTACACCGCGATCACAAAAACAAGGCATCCAAATTAGGAAGGATACCGAATGGCACCAAAAACTATCTCAACTCGATAAATCGGTCGTGACGCTCTTAACACTGCCCTTACTAGCGAAATACGGCTATCTCTCTGATTAAAATCGAGTTACGTGCTTTTATTTATTTCAAACTTTTAGTTAATAAGGTGGGTTACCTACTGTGAAAATCCTTATCTCCGCTTATTCTTGCGAACCTGGTAGAGGCTCAGAGCGAGGAGTCGGCTGGAATGTAGCACGTGAAGTGGCCAAGCGACACGAGGTTTGGGTCCTCACCAGACCCGATGAAAGCAAAGAAGCGATTGAAGCAGAACTAGCTGAAAATCCGGTGCCAAATTTGCATTTTGTTTACTTCACACTGCCTTTTTGGCAAGATAGCATGAAGCTAGGCCAGTCTGGGGCGATGCAAATTCACTATTACCTGTGGCAAATTCAGGCCTATTTTGTCGCCAAACGATTGAATCAGGAGATTGGCTTTGATGTGATGCATCACGTTACCTTCGTGAAATATTCCGCGCCCAGTTTGATATCACTTTTACCCGTTCCCTTTATTTGGGGATCTGTTGGCGGCGGAGAATCGGCCCCATCTAAGTTTTGGAAAGATTTTAGTCTGCGCGCCCGCAGCTACGAAATAGCACGAGATGTCGTTCGCACGATCGGCCAAAACGATCCGCTGGTCGGCTTGACTATTCGTAACTGCGCCGTCGTCAGAGCCACTACGGACGATACAGCCGAGCGCCTTTACAAAATGGGCGCTAAACAGGTGGATATTGTGCCAGAAGTCGGATTGCTAGACGAAGAGATTGAAGAACTGCATCAGTATCCGCTACCGGCATCACAGCCAATTCGATTTATTAGTATGGGCCGATTGCTGCATTGGAAAGGCTTTCATTTGGGGATTCGGGCTTTTTCCGCTGCCAATTTGTCAAATGCTGAGTACTGGCTGATTGGTGATGGAGCAGAATTAGAGAATTTACAGGCGATCGCACAAGAATGTGGTGTAGCGTCACAAGTGAAACTTTGGGGCCGACTACCCAGAGAAGAAACGCTAGAAAAGCTGGGCGAAAGTCATGTTTTAGTGCATCCGAGTCTGCATGATTCTGGCGGTTGGGTCTGCATTGAAGCAATGGCAACCGGAAGACCCGTCATATGCCTAGATTTAGGCGGTCCGGCTATCCAAGTCACCGAAGACACCGGATTTAAGATTGCCGCTCAAGAGCCGGATAAAACGATCAGCGATATGGCAGAGGCCATGAAAAAGTTAGCTGAAGACCCCAAGCTGCGGGTACAAATGGGCCAAGCAGGACGTCAGTTAGTGGACGAAAACTACAGCTGGAAGGTCGTCGGTGAACGCCTAGATATGCTCTATCAGCAAACGGCGAAAGCTTCTCTAAGCGTAGCAGCCCCTTAGAAAAGCAACACCTTAGAAAAGCAGCATCCTAAAGCAATAACATATTAAGTCCACATCAAAGGCACATCCACCGGTTCTATCTTTCAAAATTGAGAAAAGGCTCCCTTTCAAATGCATGTACTCATTCCTGTTTTGCATCGACCTATAAAACCGACAGGGGTTTGTAGACATGCCGTTAACATAGCTCAATGCCTAGCCGAGACCAATGAGGTGAGTCGGGTAACGCTGCTGATTGGCGAATGGCAAAACGAGTACTTTGAGCAGTCATTCAATCTGGATTCTCCCAAAATTCAGACGGTGAGTATTGTGGTTAAGCGAGGTGCAGCTGCTCGCAACATTTGGTATCTCAACGGACTGCCCAAAGTTGCCAACAAACTGAAACCAGATATTATTCACATGTCATTTCCGTTTCCCTTTTTGCGCAGCCGCTTCGAAGCCCCGATTGTCTGTAGTAGCATTCACGATCTCTATCCTTTCGAATATCCAGAAAACTTTGGCTACCCGCAGGTATGGTTCAATCAATGGTTTCTGAAACAGAGCATCAACAGCAGTGATGGCTTGGCTTGCGTTTCAAAAGTGACGTTAGATAAGCTCCATCATTTTTTTTCTAGAAAAGATAAGGATTTAGAGAAAGAAGTCCAAACACAAGCAGTCGTTTATAACTATGTGGACTTTAGCACTGTAGAACTTCAGCGACCCGCTACTATAGACACCGAAACCTATAAACCTTTTATCCTTTCTGTCGCACAACATCGGAAAAACAAAAATTTGGATCTGCTGATTCGCGCCCACAAAGCATTGATAAAAAGCGGCAGCGTTTCTGCTGACGCTCAGCTAATTTTGGTTGGCAGTAATGGTCCTGAGACAGAAGGACTCCATCAGTTAGTAGAGGCGCTTGATTTGAGATCACAGGTCATCTTTCTCTCTGCACTTTCAGACGGGGAACTATGCTGGCTCTATCAGAACTGCGAGCTGTTTGTGATTCCATCCTCTACTGAAGGCTTCTGTTTACCGTTAGTAGAAGCCTTAGCTTGGTCAAGCAAGGTCGTTTGTTCAGATATTCCTATTTTCCAGGAAGTGGGAAGTTCAAGCTGTACCTATTTCGATGTAGCAACTGAATCTGCCACAATCTTGAGTGAAACGATGAAAGTAGCGATCTCAGCCAAACAACCTACTGATATCTGCCCAGACCTTCGCTTCTCTAAAGGACATGTGGCCAGGCAACTGCTTACTTTCTACACATCCATCAACAAATCTCATGGGTAAATCTCACTGCATATCTTGTTTTATCAGCAAGCGTCCATTTGAAGTAGGATGCCAACAAGCCTATGACTGAGCGTGTACTAAAGTCGACAAAGCAGGGAACGCTCAGAAATTCCGCGCTGGTTTTATTTGCATTTGCTACCGCCTTCTTCCCTCGCCTCTTCACATCGTTCGGTGCCCCTGCAGTCATCAACTTCGCTCACTTTGGTGCAATTCCGCTCGCATTTGGCATTGCGGCATTGACTACTCGCATCAGAAATCGCCAGCAAATTAGCATTTTTTGGGAGATCATTGGCGCACTAGCCGTTTTACTGACGGTCACTGTCATCAGCGCTTTCTTGAACGACGCTGGGATCGTCAATATTTTCCTACAGTTCATGTTTCAAGCAGAGCCTTTTTTAATTTTGCTCTGCATCATAATCTTGCCGCTGATGGGAAGGCGGTTAAAGAATTTCAAGCTTTGGCTACTGGGATTTGCTGGATTTAATCTGTTGTTGGCAATCACGCAATCTATTCTGATGCCAATTGGAATCTATCCCAAGCCACAAGGCGGTACACTGCAAGATAATATAACCGGTGTCTTTGGCGGCGGCGGCGGCAGCGCTGCCAACTATGTCTCTTGCACCGTCTCTATTTATTTCGCCATTTATTTCTACACAGCTTTTAAGACCGTTCCCAAATGGATACGAATTAGCATTCTCCTCGGCGCACTCTATCAAACCCAAGCATCGGACTCCAAACAAGTCTTCCTGGGCCTATTTATAGGATGGATACTGCTGACATTTTCCAAATTTGACCAGCCTGTTAAGCTTCTGCTCTATCTGGCAGGCATCATCATTATCCTTCTTTCCTTTGCCTGGGCTGTCCAACATATAGAATCTGAAGCTTTAGCACCTTACCAAAACTGGGTCTATAGAGACATTTGGGGAATAGACGGAGAAGCTGCTCAGACCATACTAGCAGCTGTCAGCTTCGTGCCGTTCTACTACACAAACCCACTGAACTGGCTATTCGGACTGGGGCCTGGTCACACGGTCACTCGATTAGGTGGGTGGGTATTACGAGACTATCAATCACTGCTGCAACCTTTGGGAGCCACTATCCATCCGGCCTCTAGTGACGTTTTTCTAGTCGTTAAAGAGGGGTTTCTGGCAAAAGAGTCTACTATCTTCTTCCCACTATTTACCTGGGCAGGCATCTGGGGAGATTTGGGTGTCGTTGGTTTAGCTAGCTATTTGTATATTTGCTCCATCGTGTGGCGCAGGGTTTGCGTGGATGACTTTTGCAAGTTTCTCCTACTTTCCACCGCATCTTTAGGATTTATCATTACTCAAATGGAAGAACCTGGACAAGTTCTGACCGTTGCGGTTTTAATTGGATTGCGTTGGCAAGAAGTTAAAGAAAAAGTTTCACTTAAAAGTCTTCAGAAAACTCGTTCCAGCGCATCGTAGTCCCTATTTGTTTTCAAGTGTAAACTCGTTGCACTTGAAAAAATCCTAACAACTACAGGGATTGCTCTCCCGTGATTATTGGAACTATTCGATAATCTACGCTTTGCTTACACTAATACTCAAACTGACAAACTTTGCTGTAGCCATCTGTTAATACATCAGCGGATGGCTACAGCAATAGAACCAAGCAAGGACTAGACGAAATCAAAAACAGCACTATTGAGACTGAGTTTTTGATTGCCGCCTTTTTGTGAAATAACACCAATCAGTTCATTTTGACCTGATGTTTTGAGGAGAATAGAAGTATCTCTGCCATTACTATTAGGAGAAACACCTAGCACGTAGTTGCTAGCTTGTCCCTTGAGCTGGATTGTATCGCCTTCTTGCAGATTAAAATCCTGCAAGAAGGCATAATCTGTAGTACCTGCAGTGCTAGCATTGCCATCATTGTAGAAAACTTTAGAGGCATTGCCCAGAACAAAAGTGTCAGCACCTTTCCCCCCTCCTAAGATATCTTGCTCGCCCTGTCCTGGCAAAGCGGCGTCTACTTTTACACCAACAAGGGTGTCATTACCTTTATTGCCAAACACTTTGTCATTTCCAGCACCAGCTGTAATACGGTCATCACCTTTGCGACCTCGTAGTGTCTGGCTCTGGCTATTACCGAACAAGTTATCATTACCTGAAGTCCCCTTGACATAGCCGTCCTCGCCTAGATTAGGCGAAGTCGGGTTAGATGGCGGTGTCGGCACTAGGGGAGGTTGAGGGGCAGGAGGCTTGGGAGGGTTCAGAGGAATAGTTGGCGAGGATGGAGGAGTTGGACCATCAGGTCCGGTAGGCTTAGAGCTGAAGAATTGTTTAAGCTTACTGATATTACCTTTAGCATCGCCTGTGAGTGCGTAATAAACCATACCCGCATCGGAAATATCGGCCTTGCCAGCAGCCTGCATGCGATCATAAGTCCATTTCAAATCTGAGTTGCCGCTACTTTTCATCCACGACCAAGGTCTAAAATCTTTATGGGTACTGAAGCCACCATTTTGATCTGGAATATCCACAAAGCTCACGCCCAGTTTTTCTAAATCGCTACGAGTACGACCACGGCCGTCACCAACGTTGTTGTCATTAATGCTAGAGTGCGAAATCACTTTTACCAGTGAACGCTTATTGACATTGGCTAGCTCTACAGCCTGATAGATAGATTCCATTGGACCAGCAGCTATAATGTAAAGGGGATCCTTGGAAGAAGAAGCATTGATAGCATTGGCTAAATGCCGTGTTGCCGCGTTGCTATCGCCTTGTTTGCTGTGTTCTTGAGACGCATCAAAAAATGATCTACGATCGAATCCCATGCGAGTCGCGCTACCAAAGGCACTTTCGCGCATCTGCTCGGCTTTCGCGTTTGGCTTTTTCCAAATTTGAGAGTTTACATGGTAGTGAACCAGACTATCTTGCAAACCAGCGTGAGCGAGCATCGCTAAGCCAGCAGGGGTTGCACCAATATCATCGGGATCGGCGTTGCCATCAGCACTGTAGGCAATCCGTTGGAAGTTCAAAGCGAAATCTTGACTCATAGTAATTAGAAATCCTGTATGTGAATGGTGACTGATGGTTTTGTAGATACGGTTGGGGCGGTTGGAGACATACCTGATAGAACCGGAGAAGAAAGCGGAGCTATCCGGAGGCTACGTAGACAACATTTAAAGATCCTTCTTGGCGTGAAGTAGATGACACACAATCAGATCGAGTTTCCAAACCAAGTGTCAGACAAAATTAAATGCGGTGCTCTGCAAAGTAAGACTCTGAGGACTCTGAACAACACTAATTAATTCAGATTCTCCATCCTGTTTCAGGAAAATGCCTGTAGCCTCTGTCTTTCCTAAGGAAACTTTTCTTAGCTGATAGTTGCTGGCCTTGCCGCGAAGCTGAATTTTGTCGCGATGTTTCTGGTTGAAGTCCTTGATTAGTGCGTAGTCTTCGCGACTCAGTTGGTTATTGATTCTATCGCTGTAGAAGACTTTTTCCCGGTTGCCCAAAACGAAGACATCACGGCCAGCTCCCCCTACGAGAACATCTCTCTCTTTCGTTCCAGGGCGCTGATCGCTAGTATCCACCCCAATGAGGATGTCATTGCCATTACTACCTTTTAGCGTGTCGTTCTGACCACCACCGAGTAATAAGTCGTTGCCCGCACCAGCAATGAGGAAATCGTTGCCACCGCCGCCATAGAGGCGATCATTGCCACCCTTAGCTTTTATTTTGTCATTGCCACTGAAGCCTTTTAGCCATTCACTACGGTTGGTGCCACTAAGCTTATCTTTACCTGAGGTGCCAGAAATCAGAGGCAAATTGGTATTAGGAAAGCTCGGATTAGGCTGTGAGGGGGCTAGCGGTTTGGGTGTCGGTGGTATCGGCGGTAATGGCTGAGATGACGCAGCAGAGCCGATAGCCTCAAAGGCACCAATATCAACTCGACCGTCACGCTTAGACCTTCGCTGATCGAGCAGTGGAGCACCTCCTTTAATGCCCGCATTAATAGCAGGACTATTAGAGCGTAACGGATGCACAAAGGTGCCGTTGATATTTTTGAGCGCATCCAGTCGTGGATCGATAACCTTACTGCCTGCCAGCGCTTTCAAGGCCTTTTTGTTAAGAGAGAATTCGATGTTGCCGCCACCATCAAGGGCTTGGAAACCTACTTGGTCTTGTCTGCGGTCACGCACCGCCGTATTAAAAGCAACGATCGAGTTCTTCAATTTAATGGCGCGGCTTCCCTCACCGTCGTACCACAGCGCTCCATTTGCCCGCCCAGAAGAATTGTAGACAATCGTGGAGTTAGTGATGTTGACAGGATTCGATTTCGTATTGAGGAACATCGCACCACCTGCATCATCACGAACTCCATTGCGAGAAAAGGTACTGTTGACGATATTGATTGGCTGTCGCTTTCCGTTCAGCCACAAAGCGCCGCCCTGCTTAGTCGCTGTGTTGTTCGCAAAGCTAACATTGAGGAGATTAATTCCCATGTTAGATTGCAGCGCTCCCCCTCGGGCTTCACCATTTTTGTTCAAAGAAACTCTGTTTCTTTGAAAAATTGTATCTTCAATGACGCTTTTATCTTTTCCATAGCCATACAAAAACAGGGCACCGCCGCCGCCTTCTGCCTTGTTGTCTTCAAAGCGGCTACCTGTAATCGAGAGTGTTCCACCCACGGTAGGCCTAGCGGGACCAAAGGGATTGATGCCATCGGTAAAGATAGCGCCACCACCCCCGGATTTGGTGGCGCTATTTTTCGCAAAGATGGAGTCTTCAATAGTGAATTTGGTAGTTGAGTAGCTGTAGATGGCCCCACCGTTGAAACCTTTGTTGTTGGCAAAGGTGCTGCCTTTGATGGTGAGTTCTGAACGAGATTCGGTTGCGATCGCGCCCCCACTAAACCCTGAGAACTTAGACGTTAGCGTACCATCATTACCATTAAAGGTACTGTTCACAATCGTGACCTTGGCCAGATGGCCAACTCTCAGACCACCCCCCAGTTCTGAGGTATTATTCAACACAAGCACATTATTTAGCGCTAAGGTGCTACCTTGCTTCGCTTTAATGCCACCGCCCGCACCGTTTGTCTTGCCATCAGCAACCGTAAGATTCTTTAGCGTGGCTGTCTTGTTCTTTTCAACTTGAATAACCCGGCTAGCCTTCCTGCCGCTGATCTTGAGGCCAGGCGCATTGCCACCATCTATAGTTAACGTTTTCTTAATTTCTAGCTGTCCGCTGGTCAGCGAAATCACCTTATTTGCTAGCCCACTAGCAAATCTAATGGTGTCACCATCTGTGGCAGCATCAATCGCATTTCGCAGAGATCCACTTCCCCGATCAGCAGTCGTTGTAACTATAATAACTCCCATTTTTTCCTTAGTTATGAGCAATTGAGGCCAGCACACAAGCAACAAGGTTGAAGGGCCTTCTCACAAATGAGCAATATCTCACTAAACAGCAGCGTCGAAACCATACCGACGCTGCCGCATTAGAATCAAACGAAGTTAAATGCAGCAGAATTAAGATTGAGGTCATTCTTTCCGGTAACAACCGCAATCAACTCATCCTTACCCTGACCAGCTTTCAAGAAGATCCCAACATCTTTCGTCTTACCAATCGGTGCGGCCCCCAATCGATAGTCACTAGCTCGACCACGCAGCTGAATCGTGTCGCCCGCATTGTGGTTAAAGTCTTTGATAATCGCTAGGTCCTCAACACCAGCCGAACTCAAAATACCATCGTTGTAGTACACCTTCGATTTATCTCCTAGCAAGAACTTGTCAGCACCTTGCCCACCAAACAAGTAATCCAATTCGGCCCTGCCAGGTGCCGCAATCGTAGTATCCACACCAGCAATCACGTCGTTTCCTTTCTTACCATCAACAATGTCGTTACCTGTGCCGCCAAAGAGTTTGTCGTTACCACCATCGCCTAAGATCTGATCGTCTCCAGAGCCCCCTCGAATAACGTCATTGCCAGCACCGCCGAGTAGTCGATCCTTACCGCCCTCACCATCAACAACATCATCCCCCTTGCCTGATTTAACAAAGTCGTTACCACTACCAGCTCGAATGGTATCGTTACCAGAGTTACCACTAATGAGATTATTTTGATCATTGCCAACGAGAACATCATTCCTTCTGGTCCCTGAAATATTAATTGGACCACCACCACCATTAGGCAATGGGATAGAGGGATTAGGCCCACCCACTTTGACATTGATCGTTTGAACAGTTGAATTGGTAGCACCAAAACCATCCCAAACCGTCAGCTTCACTTTTTTCTGACCAGCCTTGTCAAAACGCTGGTTGATGACGCGTCCCCATCGGTCGATCTTGTTATCGCCATCAAAGTCCCAGCCGTAGCTAGCAATTCCTAAATTCGACTGCGACTTTGATTGAGGAATATCGATATCAAATGACTTACTCGCATCAAATGTAACTTTTGAAGGCCCCATAGCTGCTGTTGTAAAACCAGCTGTTGGCGCTGCATTCTTCGAAAAAGCAGGTCCAAATTCAGTATTAATGACCTTAAAATAGTCGGAAAAGGCAATGGGCTTATTATCCTTTAAGGAAAACAGGTGCTGACCATTGTTAGCAAAATAGCTATTCTCAATGCTCGATGCCGTCTGCTCTGTCACAGCAAACTTATCCAACGGCTCTTTCACACCGTATTCAAAACCCTCAACACGAAGGTTTTTCATCCGGATATCCTTACCTAGCTGGTTGGTTGTGATACCAAAACTATTGTTTTCACCCTCACCGAGCAAAAGACCATTCTCAAAGTCTATTTTGGTGCTGTACAAAACATCGACGCCTTTATACTCGATATTCCACAGCTTGAAATTTTCAATTTTAGTGCGAATATCGTTAGAGCGCTTAAGCCTATCATCTCTCACACGGCCCCAAACAATAATGCCTTCGTCAGCGTTATAGCTTTCAAACCCAGTAAACTTAAACAAAGGAACCTGAGTTACATCAATCGTATCTTTTCCACCTGCAAGTGGCTGCAAGTACTTAGGCAGATTTTTGGTCTTAATTTCATTAATGGTCCTGGCTTTTTCACCACCATCACCGCCACCGAAAAGATTGATGCTCGCCCCGGCAGCACTAACCGCGACATTACCGCTCATACCCACCTGGCCAGCACCCTGAACCCAGTACCCTTCACCTTGGACACCCATGTCAAAGTTGTCTATCCGGGCTGAGGCAGGGCCATATCGGGTTAGCCCTCTGGTTTGTGTAGATCCCGTCGTCTTAATTGTAATATTGTTAGTCCACCAGCCAATTTCATTACCATCTTCGGCGGCAATACCAGTACCTACAACATCAAAGACCACATTACTGTCCAGCAGCGCATGGCTATCGTGCTGCACCATGCCCCATCCGGGACTACCAACAACCGCATTACCTCTGGCAACAGCGCGCACACCGTTGATATCCTCAGCACCCGTACGATGGAAGTGAAAAGAGTAGCGGCCACGAACATTCGTACCCTTGCCAACCCGCCCGTCTCGATTTCGACCAATGTCATCGACGAGCTTATCCTTGTCGCTGCGACCTAAATTATAAAAACCAGCATTTTCTACAATCACGTCTGGATTATGCATAAACATGACATGACCGCGCTGTTGAATGGGGGTCTTGTCAGCATTTGCCGTCTCGAAAACAATGTTGCGCGATGTGTTCGCAACATAGAGATTCAGTTTATCTTGGAAACCCGCAGGGCGCGTGTGGTCGAAACGCAGTACGTTTTTTGCTCCAGACTTTATATCGTTGTTTGTAAACTTGACAACTTTGCCCTGAATAGACGTAATCGTCAAAACCTCATCTTGAAACTTGGAATTATTGGCATGTGAACCACTATTGCTTTTGCTAGTGCCCCCCAAAACGAGCTGGTCGCCGACCCGCCAGCCCTTAGGAAGAGTTTTCAACAACAGCTGACTATCACCAGCTTTCGCATCTTTTGCCAACGTGACAAAATCAGCTTTGTCCTGACCATAGATTCTTACTTTGCCATGCGTAATTACGCCACGTCCAAGTAAGGTAGGATCCTGCGTTTTATCGATTGCTTCACTGCCATCAATAACAATTTGAGCAGTCTTGTCAGCTTGTATGGGATTAGCTGCCGTTCCAATTTGAAGATTACTCTTTGTATCAGTGATTAGCGTATCGACAACAAGCTTAGTATTCTTATTACTAGCAAACTGAAGAGTTCCATCTACACGGACAATTTTGAGCCTTTGATCGCTCTCTCCGTTATAAGAGACAGTCTTACCGTAAGGGATAAGGACCCTAGCACCTGTAGGAGGAACTTGCTTAGACTCCCACGTGTTCGGGTCAAACCAAGCACCGCTTCTAGTAGCGATATGGGTAGCCTCTCCATGCGGAAGCAGATTTAGAAGCGCTGTGTGCTCCTTCAGTTTCACTGGATTGCCGCTATGAGCTGAACCACTGTGCATTGAATTATCACCATGTCCACCGGTATGAGGTGCGCTATGTGATGCTGTTGTCTGATGGTTTTGCATATCCATTCTTCAATATTATTTCGCTGGAAGTTATCGACAAAGTACGATCCAAAATCTCCGAAAGAGAGATTGGTAGATGACCCGTAGCTTTGTCTGATACGCCTTGTGCTGAGTTAGCCAATACTGACAAAGACTACAAACTTAATAAAATGCACATTTGATAACATGCACGTTCGAAGATGTACTATGTAAGACTAGGCAAACTCATCACTCAGAAGCAGCATCGACATATCATCCTGTGAAAGACGGAGGCTATAAGTTCAACTACGCAGGCTACAAACAAGAGAAACTGTGCGAGTCACATACGCTCTATAACTAACCTTGACTTAGACGACTCTGCTGTCAACAGGCTCGATATCATTCGCATAGAGAAAAGCCATACAGTACAGCTAACGTAAACTAAATGATGTATCTGCTTTCTAATAAGGAGTAATGTGTAATACCTCGCACTAAACTGCACCTCTCTCACATATATACTTAATGATTGTGTAACCGCGAAGCTCACCACTGCATTACCCATCCATCTGCGTTCCTGCTTTCTCTAGTAAGGCAGGGTGAGAGAAACTAAACTACCCACAGAGACAGCTAACTACCTTCAGAACAAGACTTGCAGGAATGCCTTGTTCTGAAGGAGACAGAGGCTTAGGTAAACTACTGACATTACTCTCTGACTAGGTGGCTACCACTCGTGAAATGCAACCTACTGAACTCGGTCACCGCTATGCCTCGCTACTGTCGCTGAATCTACGTCCAAGAAACTAGTCCAAAAGCATAACTGGGAAAAACAGCTACTGCCAAGGACGTTAAAGCCTCAACACTTACACTGGACCGATAGTAACTCGATTTCTCCCTGTGTAAAGGAACTATGTAATTGGAATCTGAAAATCCAAGAAAGACATGCATTGAAAAAAGTTATCAGGATAGATAATTGTTGAAATCTTTCAATAAATATTCCGGGTTTCAAACACATGGTGCAGAATAAATTATAATAATTTTCGATATAGTTGAGGCTATTATGTATTTTCAGGCACAAGAATTTATAGGCTTCAAGACTCTCTCAGCAAAAGTTTCAGAGATTGTGTTAACGCTCTTCAATGACTCTAGGCAGAGGAAATAGAAGGAGAAGCCCTGAAAGGCGCTCCCTGAAACTGGTTCATCAGTTCAATGAGTCTTTCAAAGCCGAGCTCTAATTCAGGAATTGGAAATTCAGGAATTGGAAACACCTGCTGCCAAGGTCTTAGCAGATTGGCGCTGACCC
>CALDSK010000188.1 GCA_937911865.1 uncultured Synechococcus sp. | reverse complement strand
TTGGATCATTATGCTCCTCATCTAGTGACAGCCATGCCACCGGCTGTTCACAGACCGAAACCCATTCGCTGAGCAAAGTTGTTTTGCCAAAGCCCGCAGCGGTAGAGATGAGGGTTAGTTTGCGGTGCAGACCTGCATTCAGTCGTTCAATCAGGCGCGGGCGCAGCACAGTATTGGGCCGCAGTGGAGGGATATACAGTTTGGTCGCTAAAATCGGCCTGTACATTACCTGAACCATATCTTGCCATTGCCCTGGGGAAACAAGGGGGTATAGCCTAGGGCGAAGTTTGCATAACTATTAATTCAACGTCAGATCTCCTGTATACCCCCCTTAACTGGAAGCTTAAACGTCAAGGTTGATGGATGAACTACCCCTTTTACAGAAGTTATCTGTCAGATCTGCTGCATAAGTCCGTAGAAGCAGGATGTTATATGTCATATCTAAGGACTCAAGTAAAGTAATACAGCTAGTTTGCTGTATAAGTGCCTAGATATCGCTTATCACCGCATCTAAAATAGGTCACTACAGCGATCGCCCCGCCTACTCGACCAAGCAGAGGCAGCGATTAGACTGGAGCACTTGAGCTGGTTGAGGGACAATGACTGCAACATAAAAGTAGAACAAACTTCGATTGCGTGACTTAATCAATACGCGGATAGCAGGGCAGCAACAGCCACCTAGTGTCAAGGTCAGTTTGCGATCACGCCGGCTGTAGCATGTACCAAAAACGGCCAACAGTATCCAGCCGGTTTTGGTACTATCTGACAGAACGGTAAAAAAATGGCTTTTTAGGCTATATTTTTGTGCCAAAAGTTGTTTCATCATCAAAGTGTCAAAAGTATAGGCGCTTTGCAAGTTTTGGAACAGTGCAAATTGGATATGCCCGAGTTTCGACTGCTGACCAAAATATGGAGCTGCAAACGGACGCTTTGAAAGAAGCAGGCTGCAAGAAGATTTTTAGTGATCGCGGGGTGAGTGGAACCAAAGCCGAACGCCCTGGACTAGAAAAAGCGCTTGGGCAAATCAGAAAGAAAGATGTGCTGGTTATCTGGACGTTAGATCGTTTGGGTCGTTCTTTGAGCGACCTGCTGAGCATTGTCGAATACCTGAAAGAACGAATCGCACCCCACACTTTTTTCTCTCTAAATTGACCGCATCTCAGGCATGGAAACCATTTGGGAGCTTAAATGAGTTCTATAGGTCCATGTCCTTACGAGTACAGTACCCCGATGGGTACTGTACTCGCACGCAGTATTTCCCAGAATGAATGTCTCGGTTTGAAGGGATTGTTGTTGCGCATATGAATGCGCAGTTCAAGAGATGGCCTTCAGCCCGAACACTTTGTTCAATGAATGATTAATTAAGGAGATAACAAAATGAAAATGACGATGAAGAGTGTACTCGTCTCAGCTCTAGTTGTGATGACCCCAGTAGCCAGTCTCTTTCTGAGTGCCAGTGATGCGACGGCGCAAGTGCGCCAGAGTTCATCTAGCCAGGAGCTTTCAGATCGTCCAGCTGATGATGATGAGGGCGACCCGGAGCAACCTGTTGAGTTTTCCACGGTTGAACCAACCAGACAGGAGCAGGTGAATGATACCGGTAGTGAGATGCCTGCTGATAACCCCTGGATCATGCATTGTCTAACTGAGCATGATGCTGGTGAAGACATTGACAATTGTCTAAACGACGGCGGCCTCTAGCTCTTTGCTGGAAGGGGTAAGCACTGTGCTCGTCTGCTTGTTTGCAGAACAACAGCGTCTATTCCTTCCACATATGCCTAAAGACAAACGAGAGAGGAAGGGGCCCCTTCCTCTCTCGTTGCCAAAGCCAAAAGCTTGATTGTACGTGCGATTACCATTCAACGGCTTGTGTTTTCGAGCATGGAATATGCGATCGCAATCTGTGATCTAAGCCAGTGAGCAGCAGACCCCCTGACAAAATTAGTTGGATGACTCAACGAGTTTTCGACGTTTCCCGCACTTTTTTCCGCTCTCCAGAACGGACGATGGCTAGCTTAGCCGCAGCACGTGCGCGTGGTCGTAACGGTGGCCCTCCGAAAGCGCTAGATGAGAGCTAGGTGAAGGTTGCGATTCCCTTGGAAGGTTCGCCATCGCACTGATCGAAGCAGGTGAGCTGGCGATCGATGAGATCTGTACACAAATAGGTTGCTCGCGTTTTACTTACTATCGACAAGTAGCTCACAATAAAAAAAGGACTCCGAAGTATCGGTCGAGATAGCTTAGTGGTTTGCAGTCTGCCATAAAACCGTCATGCCATGAGATGCGCCAGAGAGTGGAACTGATCTAGGTCGCTCAAGTATCCTCTTAGAAGCTTACTGCCATCTTTGATAGAAGCAAATGCAGTCTACTAACTTACTGGACAGTGCGAAGTTTTTCTTTTTGAACCGCGATTTTCTAATGGAAACGCTACGCGGTTACCTACAACGAGCGTTGCCAATGCTTCAACCAGTTCAATTATGGAACTCTACGCCCGGATAGAGAAAATTCTGCATAAACTACGTCCCACCTTCAGCCGAGAAGTGCCGTTTGAATGGTTTGTGCTGTTGATGTGGGGCCTGCTATTGAGTCACCAACCATCCGCAGTAACCAGCTATGTGAACTGCTAGGGCTGGATGAATCCTACTACGGCAAGGGCGCTGCACTGGTTTCATTCCAAGGCATTCAGGATCGATGAAGTCTGCCAGTGCTGTCTTGGTGAGCATTCCCTAGCGCCGCAAAGCGACGCGGGGTCTCACCGCTGGGGGCGTTGGCTCTCATCGCAACCCGTAGCTCAACGTTTGCAAGGCCAACTCGTTTATCTCGGCGATGGCATAAAAGTCGGCAAGGAAGGCCGCAAAATGCCGGGTGTCAAGCTATGTCATCTTGGCTGCCTATTATGTGTCGGCCGAGGTGTTGAAACCGTTTCGAAAAAAGGGGTTACATTTAATCAGTCGAGCGGCGATTTCCACCGTTGCAAATACGGCATTTTCAGCCCATCTGAGTATGCGTGGGCCAGGTTGTCCTAGAATCTGGGGTTCTGAGGTGAAACTCAGAGATTTATTTGCCCAGATTGAGTCCTGCTCGCAAGTTGGCGTTTGGCTTTATGGTCAATGCCAAACCGTTATCAGTGCATTAACTTCTATTGGGACGCTCCTGATGAATTAGTGTTGTTTGTTCTGACGCAACTACCCAACGGCAAGCAGATTATCCTTCTCTCTAGTGACACCACGCTGACCGGAGCGCAGTTGATTGAAGCCTATGGCTGGCGATTCAACATTGAGGTGTCAGCTTTCGCTCATTAGTTCAGTTGCTAGGCGGCTTTGACTATCGCTTCTGGCTACGCTTGATGACCAGAGCCGCTAGCTGGCCAAAGAACCTAGTCCTAGCTGACTTTGATACTGATTTCCAGGCGAAGGTTTCCATTAAAGTCGAAGCATTTGTTCACAGAGCATCTCCAAAGGAGAAACGGTTTGTCAATCTCAATGCCATTGCCTTAGGATTTCTGCAAGTGCTGGCTCTAGATCTGCCTAATCTTGTTTGGGGGCATTTTCCTCAATGGTTTCGGACGCTGCCAAAGCATGGTTTACCTAGTGAGCAAATTGTGCGGATGGCACTTCAGCATCTACAGCCAACGGTTTTAGCTAAACGTAGGCTCACTCTACTTCTTGCTAAATTACTACAACTAAATTCAAGCCACCTGAGACACAGCAACAACCGACTTTAGCCGCCTAATTCTTCAACAGAAACTTCGGACTGTCCCGCTAAAAGATCTCAAGGATTTTAAGGCATTCCAGCTAGCACTTGCGTTTACTGGACTTCGGTGAACGATTTTGATATTAGACCCCACATATGGCTGTCAGCTCCAGTGCAATAGATTGTTATACATCCTCTGCATATGAGTATGGATACGGATAAAGGTCAGAATCGTCAATCTGAGTCGTTACCATAGAACGGTTGCGAACCAATTCAATCATTGAAGAGCGCGACATATCAGAAATTGAAACGGTTGAGTCATTGAGCGAGTGGTGACCATCAACATTAAAATGATACCGACCCTTAGTTCGGTAGTCACGGCGATGAGCGGTCCGCCACTGCGAGTTTTGCCCCCCACCATGGGATTGGTCGTTGTACGGTCGATCTTTACGACGATACGTCCAGTACAGAGTGCTTGATTCAGCGATTTCTTTGATGATGTGCATCCTGCCAGCAGATACAGAAACACCGCCACGACAGAAGACCATATCACCTAGCATGAAGCACGGCCATTGAACGTTGATGAGTTCGACTGGCTCTCCGCTTCGTTCAGTCTGTTTAGCCGATAGGATTTCATAGTAGAACGGGTGGTACTCTCTGACATCTGGAACGTGAAAGCCAAGTTGTTCAAGAAATAGCTGGACACCTTTGACCTCTGTGATTGGCCCTGGGTAGTCAGTACCATCGGCACGCCCTGACTGGAAGCGAAGCAACAATATCGACGTTACGCGAAACAGCGCGTAGAGACGGCAGAGATCTTCGTCAGTTGCGGCTGACCAGTTGTCGTTTGTTCGCCGCTCGAATTCGGTTACCCAGCAGAGTTCATCAGGGTTGTCATCTGGCCAAGACTCAAGGATATCGGTGTAGGCATCATGCCCATCGTATCTAAGCAAGGCGTGATATAGGTTAACGACGGGCAATTGGGTGCTGTACATGTCCCCTTTGATGTGTACCTATCTAGTAGGTCCTTGGGTATAAAGTTTCTGCCTGAATATAGCTGATTTTTGACTGAAACTAGCTAGATTGCCTGGGGCGATGGCAACGCCTTTCCTGTTTGCCATTTTCCTATATTTTTAGCGAACCGTGAGACTTTGGGAATTATTTTGAAACACCCCTCTCGGACTCGTTTTTCTATGGAAATTAGTGCACTGACCCGTTTGAAAAAAAATATTTTCAGATATAGCCTAGCTTCTATCGGATTACTCGCTTTTACACTGCCAGTCCAGGCACAGGTCATACCTGACAGCAGCCTTGGCACTATTAATACGAACGGCAATATTACCGGTGGTGTCACCACGTCTAATAGTGTTACTCAAAATCTCTTCCACAGCTTTCAAGACTTCTCACTGTCATCGACCGATACGGTCACATTCATCGCACCGAGCACCGTTGAAAACATCATCGCGCGGGTAACCGGCAGATCTCCCTCTTTCATCGATGGGACGCTGCAAATCAACAACAACACCAGCAACCTATTTCTCATCAACCCAGCCGGTATCACCTTTGGTGCCAATGCTCAGCTGAGACTGCCGAGTTCTTTTGTTGCTTCTACAGCAGAGCGAGCAGCGTTTCAAAACGGCTTCGTCTTTGATGTTGGTAGCCTGAACTCGCCGCCACTGATGACAGTAAGTGCCCCGATTGGTCTACAAATGGGCTCAGGGGCGATCGCAGTCAACAACAACGGTCATAACTTGATGCCTATTAATCCTTCCACCGGACGAAGGGGCCGGGGTTTTCTTCCTCATTTACAGCAGGGCGCCAGCACCGGTCTGCAAGTGCTACCCGGTAAAACGCTCGGTCTCTTTGGTAATGGCATCCAGTTCCAGGGAGGCGTTGTTACCGCTAACAGCGGCCATGTGGACATCGGCAGCGTCAGTGAAAACAGCTCAGTCCATCTAACCCCTACACCGCTGGGCTTCGTAGCTAGCTACCCACAAGCCAACGGTCAGGCCGATTTTCAGGATATTTCTTTTGCAGGTCGCTCGCTTGTCAATGTCAGCGGTGTGCCAACACCATTACCGATGCCCGGCACATCGCTACAGATTTTTACAACACCACAGGGTACGCTTCAAGTCACCGGAGACGACATTACGCTAACTGACGCTTCTGCGCTTTTAGGCCAAGCGGGTATCGCTGCGACCCAAGCCGGCGGAGATATTCGTGTGGCAGCGGCAGGAACACTCACCCTTTCTGGCAGTGAGGCCACCACCCATCTGCGCAGCGGCATCTTTAGTGAAACTATCGGGAACAGCCCTAGCGGTGATATTCATATCAAGGCTAATCAGCTAACGATTCTCGGCGGCGCGGCTATTAGTGGATCGACCTTTACAGGCGCTAACAGCGGCGGTATAGACGTGGATGTTGATCAGCTGCTTATAGAAGGGTTCAATGCTTTTAATCCGACGCTGAGTAGTGCGATCGCAACCATTGCTGCTAGCAGCACAGGCACATCAGGCAATATCGAAATCACAGAGGCCGAGCGGATTACACTACTCGCTGGTGGCAGCATTAGCTCACTCAACTTTGCCCAGGGGCAAGCTGGCAACCTCTTGGTAGAGGCCGACGACATCACCTTAAGCGGCAGAATTCAGCTCAGCGACATTCCCAGCTCAATTTCAGCCTCCAACTTTGGCCCTGGCGCGGCCGGAAATGTTGAGGTTATCAGTGACAGACTCACCATTGAAGATCAAGCTGTAATTGCGGCTTCTTCGATCACTGATGGACCTGCTGGCAGTCTCAAAATTACGGCCCATGAGCGGATAGATCTGCGAGCAGCGCTAACCGATCAAAGAAACAGCTTTTCAATTAATTCAGCGGTGCTGGGACCAACCGGTACAGAAAGGGCAATTTTCAATATCCCAGCCAACTTCGTGCCGTCAGGTGATGCGGGTAATATCGATATCAAAACGTCAGTGCTGAACCTGGAAGGCCCAGTGAATATCAATGTTCAAAATGACGGCTTGGGTAACGGCGGGCAGGCCCGAATTGTCGCAGATTCGGTCTTGCTAAGAGATGGCAGCAAAATTGGCGCACTGACGGCTAATGGAGAGGGTGGCGATGTAGATTTTCAAATTAGCGAACTGCTCATTTTAAGAAGTGGTAGTCAGCTAAATGTAGAATCTGGCGGTGTTGGTGATGGTGGCAACATTAGCATCAGCTCACCCGTTATTATCGCACTGGAAAATAGCGACATCATTGCTAATGCTGTCCAGGGGCGCGGCGGCAATATCAGCATCACTAGTCGAAGTGTCTTGGGCACAGAATTTCGCGATCGCCTCACATCCGAAAGTGACATTACCGCTAGCTCAGAATTTGGCGTTAGCGGCACTGTAGAGCTAGATACTCCTCAAGCCGACCCAAGCTCTGATGTGATCGCTTTGTCCACCACTACACTTAATCCTGACCAGCAAATTGCCCGCAGTTGCACCGACTCACTAGGCAACCATTTTATTGCTTCTGGACGTGGCGGCATTCCCATCAGCCCCCGTGAAGCGATCGCTGGCACATCGCTTTGGCGAGACATTCGGCGCTTACCTATGCACACTCACCAGGAGAGTGCTAGGCAACTGTCATCTGTTCAACAAGAGGTCGTTCACACCGAAGCGCCTCCAAAGGAGGCAACTCACTGGAGTCGAACAACCAACGGTGACATTCAGCTCATAGACGGCGGCTCAATACTGTCCCATACAGTAGCTTGTTTAAAAGCCGAGGAAGCAGTTAGCTAGTTCTGTGACGTTACATACATCTCAAAACATTTAAGTAATGAGACATTTTGTTGTACGAGTAGGTTTGAGTGAAGAAGTTACCTTCACTGGTTACTCAACGAAGCGTTGCAACGAATCGGCAGAAGGGAGACTTCGCTGCTAAAAAAACAGTAACGGTAGCTAGTAAAATTTCTATGGGAAGACCTGTCTAGCTACCGTTACAAGTCGATGCGCTGATAGCGCGATCTTTTATGTTTGGCTATTGAAGTGCTAGAAACGTAAATTCCACAAGAAACTGGGAATTTATGCCGAAGGCTAGTCAATCAAGCTCAACGGTGTTGTGAAAGAAGAGTTACCAGAAATCAACCCACTTACCACCATCGCCAGAGCGGCCAAAATCACCTTCAAATGCCCAGTTGATATAGCCGCCATCTCCTTTATTTTGAAATTTACCTCCTTCAAAAACCCAAACGCCATAGGGTATACCATGATAGTCAGCGCTTTCGTAGTGTACAACGCCTTCTAAGTCGTGCCAGTGGTCCTGATTTAGATTGAACACCATGACGTTATACTTCTGGTCGAAGCGATAGTAGACCTTGTTTCTAACGTCTTTGACGAAGGCATCGCGATTCTCTGCTGAATTGATAGCGTTGGCAATGTCCTCACCAACTTTGTTGATATCGAGACTGAGAGATGCCTCAGGACTTACTGGAGATTTTGCTCCTGCTGGATTAGTCAGTATTGGAGCTGCGCTAGTCATGACTGCTAGGAGGCTGCCAAGTGCGATGGTAGATACTTTTCGACTGAGTGTACGCATAATTGTTACCTGATGTGATCGAGCTAAGAGTAGATCGAGTAGTCGTCTCGACTCCCTCTTATGTTGGTAAGTAGATGATGCCTAAACCTACTCATGCACTTTGCCGAAATATCGTTTGTCAAGACATATTCATTGCTCTCATATCACGTAGATAGCCTTAGCTAACTGCACTGTGTCTTATTTGGCTGTGTCAAAACCTTCGCTTTTGGGACTATTGATTGATGACTTCTGGCCAGTTTTCGTTTGCCCTGGCAATGTTGCCAGGAATATCTCGCTGCCATCGCCTTTGAATACGGGCGTCATAGTTGAGATATAGTTTGCCGTCTACGATTTCCCAAGCATTGGGATCAACTGGTGCAGTGTATCCCTCGGCTACAGCCCAAGCGCAGAAGCCGCCGTATTGAGGCGCATACTGGTCAGGATTCAGGGCAAACACATCTCGATTTTCAGCGCTGGCAAATTGCCAAGTCGCATCGGCCCACTCGTAAGTAAAGTCAGCGCTGCCTGGAACGTAGCGATTTTCTGTGAAGTAAGCAACCGGGTCAGTGCCTCGAATAGCAACGCTGTCTTCAGTAAAGATAGCGAGTGGTAGCTCTTCTATTGATGAGGTTTCTATCACATCCGTACCAGATGAAAGCTGAGATGGAGAGTTAGTCTCTTCTACTGTCGGGTTAGATGTTGTTGTTTCGGTAGATGTTGAAACGGGTTGAGCGCAGCCAAACATCAGGCCTAATACTAAGGCAGAACTTGTTAGGGACAAGGGTAAGTGCATAGTTTATCCTCGCGAATCTAGCGAACACATTGAGATATGAATCTACTTATCGCAATGTATAAAATTGTCATCTCCAGAGTATTAGAAGACAATAAGAAAGGCGCATGGCGAGCGCCTTGCAGGTTTTTCTGCTCCTTGAGTTGAGTATCAGGGAGAGAGCTTACATGTAGGCTAGGACTGCAAATTTGACGGTCATTAATTTAATGGTAAGCATGACCTAACTGCGCATAGGCAGCTTTACCTGACGGCATCACCATCCGTGTCATAGACCATCTTTTCTCACCGTAGAGTGCCAGTCGTACACTAGGGTTTGTAAGCCGTCTTCCTCGCAAATGGTGTGTGAATAACTCATGTCAGACTTCAACAAGACGCGTTGAGACGCAAGATTTCCTCGGCTTGTGCATATGACGAGTAGTACCTTGTCCATGTCAGAGGCTAAGTACTCTGAGCTGTCTGTAGATACTGTTTTAGACGGAGTAGGCTAGCTGTTTGGCCCAGATTCAACGGCAGCAGTGAAACGCCTTCTAGCCGAGACTGCACCCAGCCATCACCCCACTGCCACTCGTGAAAGCCATCAATACTGCCGCTTAGCAAAAAGCGTACACCTTCTGAAGAAAGTAGCTCTACCTTGTGAGCAGTGGTCACTGGCCCAAGCTGACTTTCAAACACCTGTCCAATCACCAGCCGATTTCCTGTCATATCAGAAATCTCTAGCCGCTGTGGCCAAAGCCATTTCTTAAGGCGATTGGCCTGCGTTAAACTCGCCTCAATTTGAGCTGCACTTGCAGATATTTCAATACGCAGATTGCTGTGCTGATAAGTCCCAAACATAGAAGGGGAAAAGAAATAGAAGGATAAAGAAGTGAAAATCCCGCAAAACACAAAGCTTGCGGGAAAGGAATGCCTATGAGAAGGTAGCTGCGATCGCAGTTCGCTCTAAACAACAGAACGTAAAGCCCTAAACCGTCGCTATCTTTTCTGGCTGAAGAGTTGCCTCTGCTGGCAGCTCCAGACAGTAGCCCGCCCCATATACCGTCTTAATATACTGAGGATGACGCGGATCGGGCTCTAGCTTAGTGCGTAAGTGACGAATGTGAACTCGAATAGTCTCAATATCGTCGTTAGGATCGTAGCCCCAAACTTCCTTAAGAATTTCACTGGGCGATACGGTCTGTCCGTGACGCTGTAAGAGACAGTGCAGCAGCTCGAACTCCAAATGCGTTAGCTTGACCGTCTTGTCTAGCCAAATAGCCTCAAACCGTTCGGGAACCAGGGTCAGCGGTCCGTAGCTCAAGATTTCGCTGTGCTTGGCCGCCTGTGGAATGCGGTCAGTTCTTCTGAGCAGTGCTCGAACCCTCGCGAGCATTTCTTCTAGCTCGAAAGGCTTGGTCATATAGTCATCAGCGCCTGCGTTAAATCCGTCTACTTTATTCTGGGTTTCACCCAGCGCGGTAAGCATTAAGACCGGAATATCAGCTGTGCGATCATCCCTTCGCAGCCTCTGACAGACGGTAAAGCCATCTACCTTAGGAAGCATTAGGTCAAGCATTATCAAGTCAGGCACCATCTGGACCGCTAAGGCCTGACCCTTAATCCCATCGCTCGCCTGGCTAGTGTCGTAGCCAGCCATCTCAAGATTAATCGAGACAAGCTCTACAATGGCCGGATCATCATCGATGACGAGTATACGAGGCATGTTATGAAGGGGTGTTGCTATAGGACAAGGCTACCACTTCTATCCTGAGTAGTGTTTACATATGCTCACTACTGTTTACAAAACGCATGGATATGACGGCTTACCCATTGAAAGAGTGAAATATAACTACAATTATTGTACTTATATTACGTTACTTGGTCACGAAGCAGCCCGTGCTCTTAAGGTCAGCTTAATAATTCAGCAATATGCTTGCCCCATATCAATGTGCTTGCCCCAATATCTCGGCTACAGAGTGTTCGCTCCGCATAAAAGCATGCCCTGAATTGAACAGGCGGCGGTGGCGGTAGAAAGCTTTCAGCAGACCAAAAGCACATCAGCCCAGAAAATATCTTTCTAGGCAGCACTGGTTATTGAGTTAAAACTCCCCAGGTAGGATTCGAACCTACGACCAATCGATTAACAGTCGACCGCTCTACCACTGAGCTACTGAGGAATGCGAACTACATAGTACATAAGCTTGTGTTGCTTTGGCAAGATATTTTTCAGAGCTGTCCTAAAAATACTGACAAAATATCAGAAAAATGCCGAAAAGTACTGCCGCTACTGCTATGTGGGCCCACTTATTATACCTACCGATGTCCACTCTGAGTGTTCTTTTTCCGGAGGTGGTCCCATCAATATAGCCCTACGAAATATGGCACAACGAATCTAGACCAACGAATCTGAACTCATACGCCATTAGGCCTGTGGATTATTGCCCATCCTCATCTGGGTGAGCCGTGCCTGGACGTCGGGCGTCAAGTTCGCAAACATTCGCCCTGAGCGCTTGCGCTTTGGTTTCTGGCGACCTCGAACTTGCTTGCTGGACGTAATCACCTCTTGCTGTAGCTGAAGGGCGGACATGCCTTCTGCACCATAGCCAATCACGGTTTGACGGTGAATATTGTCAGAGGTCGCTACAATCAACCGCTGCGTGAACTTGCGCGCGTCGTTTCGAAATTTGGCGCAGGCCCTTTCTATGTAGCTATCAGCCGTTTGTCCGTAGCCGGTGTAATGAACGGACAGATGCCGGGTAACGGTTTCTTGGGAGGCGGGCGTAGGCTGTTCGTAAGCGTCAAAGACCGCCCAGGTTTCGTACTGTGTGCAGGCGCTGTAGTTCGCCAGCGATTCGATTAGTGCACCACGAGCCGCATCCAGCCCTTTTTTTTCTTTTATGCTGACCAGGTCGTTCCATGCGCCGACGATATTGTAAGCATCAACTAGCAAAATTGCCTGTGCTGGTTTCTTTGCCATAGCCTGAAGGTGCGTAAAATAGAAAAGGTGTAAACTTTCTTTATATTACGCGATTTTTACAGACCTTGTCTGTAGCCGATGTATCGGCTTCTACCTCTCTGGGTTCATTTCTGGGTTCATCTTGGGCCTTCTTTCCCGTTACTCTTTTTTCTTTTTTGTATTACTAGGAAGGGGTCAAATAGCTGGTTGTCATCTTTTGCTTCAGTCGCTGCGGGTCGCCTTGATCGCTAACTTTGCCACCTTCAAGCAGAAAAGCGCGATCGCAATAATCTAGCTCAGCCAATCGATGCGTCACCCACAGCGCGGTTAGTCCACGGCTTTTAACCAACGCCTGCACCTGCTCTACTAGGTCTATCTGGCTATCAGGATCTAGCAATGCTGTCGGTTCGTCTAATAGCAATATTTCACAGTGCTGTGCGATCGCCCCTGCGATCGCCACTCGCTGCTTCTGTCCACCACTTAAGGCATAAATCGGTCGCCTTTGTAAATTCCAAAGATTCACCGCAGACAGCGCTTCTTCCACTCGCTGCCGCACCTGCTTTACCGAAAGCCTGTCTTTGACTAATCCAAAAGCGACATCGGCCCCAACAGTCGGCATTACCAGCTGATGGTCAGGATTTTGAAACACAAACCCAACCGGGCCAGAGGCCTCAAGTTTGCCGGTCTGTCTGGGCAACAGCCCGGCCAGGAGGCGTAGCAAAGTTGACTTGCCGCTGCCGTTGTTACCTAGCAGCATGCAAAACTCACCTCTTTGTATCGTGAGGGAGCAGCTATTGAGTACAGTCGCACCCGTTGGCCAATAGAAGCTAACGTCTTGGATGTTAATGGCCAAGCGATCGGATTGGCCCTCAGATGCGGCTGTGTCTGTCATCTAATAGTTGATTGAACAAGAAAGAAATTACTCAGCGAGTGCAAAGAAGCCCGGTGCACGACCAGAAGCACCTGCACTACCAGACTTTTCATAAACCTGGACGGCAGCAAGCTCACTGACTGCGATCGCAATTTTCTTATCTGTCACCTTGTCACAGGCCACCTCGATCATGACAGGATTGCCCGAAGAAATAGCAGAGCGCACTTCCTCATAGGTTGCATCGGCTGCTTCTTTGTCTTTCTTTTGCACAGTCAGAGGCATAGCAGTGTGCTTAAGGGCGAGTTCAACGATGTACATAGGTTCTTGTATAGGGTCTTGCGCGGTCGATTTATTGCTATGGAATCTGTCCAATTCAGATGCATTTCAGATGTATGAATTCACCCTTAGCTAGGGCCAAGCCTACCAGATATCCATATCAATAAATATTGGCCTGTTCTCTAGTATAGCCAGGTAAAAAGTATCCGTATGGTGGGCCAATGATCGTTGCAGTCTATGACTGGTAGCTGCGTTCATGACAGACATACCCTTATAGCAACTTCAATCTCTTACTATCGGCAGACTTATCGATTTCGTTAATAAAGTTCTGTAAATCCCTCTTTGCAAAGGGTACAACCTTCTCTGTCGAGCGAAAAATCAGTGCTTCGCCCCGGTTGGAGTGGGATTTTTTAAGAAAGTACCCCTATAATGATGAGAACAAGGGTAAAGATTAGTAAACAGTTCCTTATTATTTCGTTGCGTGAGTGTTATGCGCTTGTGCTTCGGATGAAGGTTGCTTACGGTTTTTGCCCTGTCCTCATAAAATCATCCATTTTTGGAGACCCTTTTACAATGACTATAGCAATGGGACAAGCGCCCGCCGCACGGGGGCGGTTTGACGTCCTCGATGACTGGCTAAAGCGCGACCGATTTGTCTTTGTAGGTTGGTCTGGTTTGCTTCTATTCCCCTGCGCCTTCATGGCAATTGGTGGATGGATGACCGGCACGACCTTCGTCACCTCGTGGTACACCCACGGGCTGGCAAGCTCTTACCTAGAAGGCTGCAACTTCCTCACCGTTGCAGTCTCAACCCCCGCCGACAGCATGGGTCACTCCCTGCTGCTGCTGTGGGGCCCTGAAGCCCAGGGTTCGTTTGTTCGCTGGTGCCAGATTGGCGGCCTGTGGGCATTCGTCGCGCTGCACGGTGCGTTTGCACTGATTGGCTTCATGCTGCGTCAGTTCGAGATTTCTCGACTGGTCGGCATTCGTCCTTACAACGCAATCGCCTTCAGTGGTCCGATTGCGGTGTTTGTGTCCGTATTCTTGATGTACCCGCTGGGTCAGTCCTCGTGGTTCTTCGCGCCAAGCTTCGGTGTGGCGGCGATTTTCCGCTTCTTGCTGTTCTTGCAGGGCTTCCACAACTGGACGCTGAACCCGTTCCACATGATGGGCGTAGCGGGCATCCTGGGTGGTGCGCTGCTGTGTGCCATTCACGGTGCGACGGTAGAGAACACGCTGTTCCAGGACAACGAGAATGCGAACACGTTTCGAGCGTTTGAGCCGACTCAGTCGGAAGAGACGTATTCGATGGTGACAGCGAACCGATTCTGGTCTCAGATTTTCGGTATCGCGTTTAGCAACAAGCGCTGGTTGCACTTCTTCATGCTGTTCGTCCCCGTGACGGGCCTATGGATGAGTTCAATCGGCATCGTCGGTCTTGCACTGAACCTACGCGCCTATGACTTCGTGTCACAGGAAATCCGCGCAGCGGAAGACCCTGAGTTTGAGACCTTCTACACCAAGAACATCTTGTTGAACGAAGGTATTCGTGCATGGTTGAGTCCACAGGACCAGCCGCATGAGAAATTTGTATTCCCTGAAGAGGTTCTACCTCGCGGTAACGCGCTGTAAGCTTCGGTTCGGAATTGGGCAAATTTTGAATAGAAAGTCCCCGATTTGATTATTCAAACCGGGGACTTTTTGTTTGGCGGGGCTTTTGCTTGGCTTGGCTTAGTTTGGCTAAGGGAGTGTGCACAGGCTGGTCGTGTCTCCAGCGCTACTGACCGATAGAGGTCCGAGTGCGCTAAGTGGGGCGGTTGGGAAGGTGAGCGTACCGGTGGCTATAAGGTTGTCTGTGGTATTTCCAGCGGTTTGAGAAAATGTGCCCGGTGTAGCAATAGGGGCAGGCACAGAAGGCGGATTAGTGGTTCCAGTGAGACCGTTGGCCAGAAAATATCCGCCGTTGGTGGCATTGCTTTGAAGCTTTAGGCAAACAGCTGGAAGGCTAAGCGAGCCAGATGTTGCGCCGCTGATAACAGAAATGTCGTTACCTGCGATGAGGCCAGCGCCAGTACCAGAGAGGGTATTGTTCTGAATTGAGGCGTTGACGGTAGGCGCTGCGGACGTTGCAGCTGATGCCGTGTTGCTTTCTAAGGTATTGATAATCGCTATTTTTTCGTCTTGGCTATCTGTGACAGTGTTGTTTTCGATCGTAATGTTTAAGTCGCCGTCAGCGAAGGCCGCAGCCATAATGCCGAAGCCGCCGTTGCCTGGAACGGGTAATGGATTGTCTGCGTTGAGAGTGACGCCTGTTCTGTTGACGCCACTTTGCTGCACCTGGTTGTTTGCGATCGTGAGCTGAGCTGGCTGGTCGCTGTTATGGAAAAAGAGAATGCCATCGCCGCCAGAACGGGTTACGGTGTTGCCAGTAACAGCCGCCGTAAAGCTAGCGTTGCAAGCTGTTGTGGTTGTGTTGCCACAGGTTTCTAGTTCTATGCCAGAGTTGCCGGCCCGATCGATTTGATTGTTGGTGATGTTAAGCGCTGCGATCGCGTCGTCGTTCACTTCAATATCAATGCCATCGCCGTTGCGATCGCTAATACTCTGAATGGCGTTGTTGGTAATCGCTAAGCTAAGATTTGCGCTATTTGTCAGCTCTACTCGAATACCATCTTGAATGGCAGTATCGATAGTGTTGTTTGTAATGATAATGTCGGCTTCACCCGCGGACTGATCGAGGAAAAGGGCGCGATTCGACGCGCTGCGAATGAGGTTGTTTTCGATGCTGACCCGGCCACTCGGATTGTCGAGTTGGATGCCGTTGTTGCTGTTTTCGATTTCAAAGCCGCTAACACGGTTATTGCCACCGGTAAGGGTAATGCCATCGTTGCCATCGGCGTTTACTCGCGGGCGAATGCCAGTGCCAGAGCTGGGTAAGAGAATGTTGCCAAGCTGGGTGGGGAGAGTAGTGGCGATCGCCTCCGAATAAACCTGCACCCCGGCTGGAATCGTGAAGGGTGCGATCGCATTCGACTGGCTATCGCCCGCCCGCACATACACTATCTCTCCGGCTTCAATATCTCTTAGGCCTGTGTTAGCGGTGTCAGCCATGCCCGTTCCTAACGTCGTAAACGGACTATTCGCGCTGCCATCTCCTGCGTTAGCGTTAGCGGCATCTGGCGTTACATGCCGAAAATCGTAGGCCTGTCTCGTTTCTGGATTGATCGCCACCAGCGTTTCAGAGTCGGTCCCTTGCGTTTCAGACTGCACCAAAATACGGTTGTTGCGAGCTATGGGAGCTGCTACTCGCTCTGCCCAAGACCGACTCTGGGCGCTATCTGGGGCGCTATCTGGGGCGCTCACTTTATGGGCACCTCCAAAGCTAGTGCCAATAGAGGCAAAAACTTGTGTGCCAAAGACGCCGTCGCTCTGAGCCCCTATGGCCAGCCGAAAGCGATCGCCGAGCCGGTGTTCGAGCTGCGCGCTGCCGCCCAGTGAATCGCTCAGGTAATAGACGCTGCTAGCCCCCCAAAGATCGCCATAGTTGCCAAAATCGCCCAGTTTCAGGCTCATGCCAGCCTCTGCACTGCTCAGCGCAGTTTCCACCAGTTGCAGCCCGCCGGTCGTGAGGAGCAACTGATTATTTTGAAACTGCGCGTCTACGACTGATCCGTTGCCTGTAGCGCTACCCGTGGCAGCGCTTGTATCCCCAATAGGAATGTACCCATTGAGATGCGCTGTCCAGTTTTGGCCAATAGCCTCTGCGCCTAAGCCAATTTGATTGAACGTGTTTTGGCCTGTGTTGTGAAGGTCGTAGGCCGCGTAGCCACCAATAATCGTGCCATTGCTAACAGCGAAGCGATGGCCTACAGAGACGTTGCCTCCCAGGTTGCCGTCTGTATCTACTCGCCCTGACGTGTTGAAAAACGTGAGATGGCGGTTGGGTGTTTGAAAGACTGGAAAGAAGGCACTGATTTGACTGAAGCTGCGGTCGTTATCACCATTGCGAGGGGTATTAAGGTCGATGCCAAAGCGGGGAGAAATCTGGAGGTCGGCCGCGGTTGTTTCTGTGGGCTGTTCTGTAGAGGGTTCTGGGGAAGATTCTGGGGAAGATTCTGTGGGTTGTGCGATCGCAGTTGCCAAACAAATCCCTGTTAAAGAGCCGCTTACTCCCAGCGCAAACGCAAGTGACTGATAACGCATAGGACTTTAGACCTTCAAACCACAACAACGCCCACAGGCAGAGCTATGGTGCCCAAACGGGCCATCCTATTAAGAAAAACTGATTTAGAAAAGCTAACTGACACAGCTTAGTAATTTATTCTGATCCGTTTGACATTTATCAAAAAAACGATCTGTTATCTCGCTATGTCTCGTCGCTAGGATTAATCCAACAACCGTAAAGCGGCAACCGTAACGCGGCAACCGTAAAGCGGCTACCGTCAACAACAGATCGCGCTTGAAGCGACTTAACGAAACCTATAGCGTAGGCAGAGGTTACAGATGACATGAGTAAAGATAACTTCCGACGTGTACTGCGCTCAGAGTCGGAGCAGTGGTGGCGCGAAGGCTTAATCGACGCCGGACTGTACGAAAGACTCTCTGAGCGATACCAATTTTCAGAGATTGAATCGACAAGTAGCAACCGATTTATCGCTATCTTGCTGGGGCTCGGCGGCATTTTGCTGGGGCTTGGGGCTATCACGCTGGTTGCCGCAAACTGGCAAGACTGGTCTCGGACTGTGCGAATCATTGTGATTTTCAGCGCATTTATTGCAGTCAATAGTGCAGGCTTCTACTGCTGGCGGCGTGCTAGCTGGCGGCGGTTAGGCATTGGTCTCTTACTGGCGGGCGCACTGGTAATGGGAGCAAATATTGGTCTGATGTCTCAAATGTTTCACCAGAGTGGCTCGCTGTCTGGGCTGTATATAGTCTGGGGGCTGGGCGTATTGGCGATGGCCTACAGCCTGCGGCTGACCCCCTTGGGCATTTTGTCCTGGATTTTAGTGGCGCTAGGCTACCGGGAGCTGGCCATGAGCAGCTGGTTCTGGGGGCAAGGTGCAGCCAGTAATGACTGGATAGTATTGCTTCAGCTTTATCTGCCTTTGTGGATGACGCCGCTGTATTTGCCACTGGCTCACTGGTGCCGTTCACGGGTGCTCTATGTCCTATGGGGTGTCAGCCGACTGACCTTGCGCGCTGCCAACGGAAGTTTGGTGCACTGGACACCCTTCACCTTGGCAGCTGGATTTTCTTTAATACCTGCTTTGCTGTGGGTTTATCATTCGCAGTTTTGGCAGCGCCCAACCAGCAAAAACAGCAAAACCGGTAAAACGCCGCTACCCAAAACGAACCGATCGCCTGTGCAGCAGCGGCTAGGGGCAGCGGTCATTGAGATGGATTCGTTTCAGCCACTGGGCCAGTCGCTTGCAATTTGGATAGTGAGCTTTGCGCTATACGGCTACTCGTTTCACTGGGTCTGGACAGAAAACTGGCTTCCAGACGATTTCAGTGGATCGATGGCTCGTTCGTTTGTGTTGGGGTTGATGGGTTTGAGTGCGATCGCACTTTACGGTATCTGGCAGTGGGTCAACCGCGACTTCCGCCCTACCGAACCACCCTCACTCTGGATGAAAACGCCTATCTTTGCCCTGGTTTTAGCACTTACTGGCCTGGGCATCGGCCTTCACTATCAGGGCAGCGTTGAGTACATCGGCGTGGTGCTAATGAACGTTCTACTCGCCTTTATCGGCTTTGCCATGCTGCACGATGGTGTGTTGATGGGTGTTCGCCACCGCTTTTGGGGCGGCATGGGCATTGTGGTTATCAGCCTGATGAGTCGCATGTTTGAGTACGACACAGAGCTGATATTAAAGGCGCTGGTACTGGTGGCCTGTGGCTTGGCCGTTATCCTGGCAGGACTCTGGTTTGAAAAACAAACCAAACTAATAAGTACAAAAGAACTGATCGCTACTGCGGAGAAAGGCTAATGAGTAACCCTTCAACCCCCAATTCAACCCCGTCAGATGTTCAGCAAACCCCTCCGAAAACGCCTCTACCGGCGGTTACTACGCCCAAGACTGCTCCAACATCCCCCCGTGAGCCTGTACCTTCCTGGCGCTTTTTAATCGCTATGCTGTTTCAATCCGCGCTAATAGTTGCGGTCCCATTCAAGAGTGCGGTGACCTATGCAAACGGTCAAACCGTCACCCTACAAACCGCGCCAGTAGACCCTTACGACTTGCTGCGGGGCTATTCTCAAACGCTAGGATTTGAAATTTCGGATAAAGAACAGCTAAAACAGCTGCCAGGCGCAGAGGCGGTCTTTACCTCAGAAAATAACGAAAGCCCGGCTCAGTTCTACGTCACGCTAGCAGCCCCTACGGGCGAACGAAATCCATCAAACCCACCTGAAGCGTGGGAGCCAGTCGCCGTAAGTCTGGATTATCCTGAAGCGCTGGCCGCTAACCAGGTCGCCCTACAAGGAGAAGCGTCACGCTGGCGGATCACCTACGGGCTAGAAACCTACTACATGCCAGAATCGCAGCGCAATGATATCAACAACAAAATCAGTGAAGTCCAGCGCTCAGAAGATCAGGCGTTTGTGGTGGATGTGAAAGTTGATGGTAATGGCAACAGCGTCCCGATGAGCCTGTGGGTGCGCGATCAGGAGTTTCGCTTTTAGGCAATCTTTATCTGGTGATTGATGACCTACCCAATGCCATCAATCACCGGGTGAAAGTAGAAAGACAGCCCAATCACGGTATAGGTCGCGAGCAGCAAGGTGCCTTCTAACCAGTTAGATTTGCCATCGGAGCTAATAGAATTTGCAACCAAAACGGCCACTACAACAGAAAGTAGCTCAAAGTTATTGAAGTCTAAGTCCATCGGCTGGCCCATCAATGCGCCGATAATTACCAGCAACGGGCCGACGAAAAGTGCAATTTGTAAGCTAGAGCCAACGGCCACGTTAAGCGCTAGGTCCATCTTATTTTTAAGTGCAACCGTGACGGCAGTGGCATGTTCTGCGGCATTGCCAATTATTGGCAAAATAATCACGCCGGTAAACAGTTCAGAGAAGCCAAGCTGCTGAGAGGCAACTTCTAATGTGCTCACCAAAAATTCTGACTCGACCGCGACCGCGAGCGTGGCGACGAGCAAAATACCTGTCCATAGCTTGAGGTCGGGCTTATGTGCTTGCTCTTCAACCGCAAGGAGCGCCTCTGCCTCGGTCAGCTCAGAGGTCAGTACAGTTTCTGTCCCTTCTTCTGCAACGCCGACGTCATACAAATAGGAATGCGTCTTCATCGAGAACAACAGCGTTAGACCGTACACCAGCATTAGAACAACCGCTACCGCTACAGACAGCTTCTGTAGAATAGGCTCTTCAATCCCAGCAGAGGTGAAATCGACAGCGGTGGGCAAAAGGATGGCAATCACGGCCAGATTCATCGCTGATGCGTTGAGCCGGGCGATCGTTGGCTGAAACGTTTGCTCTTTAAATTTGAGACCGCCGAGTAGCATAGACAGCCCCATTACCAGCAACAGGTTGCCCAGAATAGAGCCGGTAATGCTGGACTTGACGACATTTACCAGTCCAGCGCGAAGTGCAAAAACCGCAATAATCAGCTCAGTGGCATTACCAAAGGTCGCGTTCATTAGCCCGCCTAGCGAAGGACCTAAGACAACGGCAATTTCTTCGGTCGCGGTGCCCATCCAGCCCGCTAGCGGAATGATGGCTAAGCCAGCGGTAACAAATATAATCAGGTCGCTCCATCCGAGGAAGTGACCCGCGATAGAAACGGGAATAAAGGCCAAAAAGCCATAGAAGATTATATTTTTGACGGACATTTAATCAAAAGGGTAATTGGACGCCGTTGGTTAAGCCCTAACGGCTTTTTGAATACAGATTAAGGAATACAGGTTACAGGTTTAGGAATACAGGCTTAAGGAATATGGCCATCAAGCTGAAAATCAGCGTTTACACAGATTACCCGCGTCCTGCCATCCCATCAAGATAATTTCATCAGGGTATGTTGTAATATCGGCACGGTCACGCGGGGCGCATATGAAAACGACTTAAAAGGTTTTAGGTTTGCTGTTGGGGTTGCCAACACTGGCGCTCACAGCTTTTTTCTTTTGGGGTAGCGCAGGCACTACCGACCGACAAACCTATGACGATATTGTGGAATACGACGCGTCAGCGCCCGCAGCCAAAAGTAGCTATACCATTGTCAGCTACAATATTGGCTACCTCTCGGGGATGGTAAATAACACCACGGCCAAGCCCGAACGCTCGTTTTTTGATAACAATCAGGCTAAGGCGATCGCGGCGCTACAAACCGTTTCACCTGACATCATCGGCTTTCAGGAAATTGACTTTGGTGCTAAGCGCTCTTACGACGTCAATCAAATGGATGCGATCGCCGGGGCCTTGAGGATGATCTCAGGTGCGATCGCCATCAACTGGGACAAAAACTATCTCCCGTTTCCCTACTGGCCACCCTCAGCCCACTTCGGCAAAATTCTCTCAGGTCAGGCGATCCTTAGCCGCTACCCCATCGAAAAGAATAGCCGTATTGTTCTAGAGCGCCTGACCGACAAATCCTTTATCTACAACGCCTTTTATCTGGACCGACTGGCTCAAGTCAGTCAGATTAATCTAGACGGCCAGCCGTTAATTGTGATTAGCGTGCACCTAGAGGCTTTTGCAGAAGAGACTCGGATGAATCAAACGCGGTTTGTGCGATCGCTCGCGGAAGAATACGCCCAAACCTTTCCAGTCATCGTTATGGGCGACTTCAACAGCGACCTCAACCGAGCCAGCTTTGTTACAGCCACAGGCGAAACCGAGGGCGAAACTCAGTTTTCTATCAAGGAAATGCTAGCCTCCGAGCAGTTCCAACCCGCCGTCCCCCAAGACCAATGGGCTAGCGACAATGCAACCTTTCCCGCAGACGCACCGCAGTACAAACTCGACTATATTTTCTATACACCTAGCACGCTGGAAGTGCTAAAGGCTCAAGTCCTCAGCACCGCTGAAGACGCTTCAGACCACCTGCCACTTATGGCACAGTTCCGGTTCAAATGATATCCGGTTCAAATAACGTTGAAGATAAGACCAGAATTCAGCTTATTCAGGATCGAGCATTTCAGCGGCAGTTACTTTAAGGTTAGGAAACAGTACAGACTGAATCAACTCCTGGCCTCTGTACTCACCGACTTCTTGATAAGCGTTTGTTGCTTCATCCAATGTCAAAATCAAGACGTAACCGTTTACAGGATTAATAATCCAGTATTCAGGAACCTCGGCACGTGCGTATTCTAAGCGTTTATCGACTGTGTCACGGCTGGTATCTCTAGGGCTGGCTACTTCAATCGCTAGTCCAGGCTGGTTGCCTTCGCAGAAGATTGCTTTTGTCAGGTGACGCATAGCCCGCCACTGATCGCGATCGCATACCACTACATCAGGATCTCTTACATTGTTATCGCGCTCTATCCAAGGAATCTCTATTCCAACCCCAGTTCTGACAACTTGGTTGAGTTCGTATTCTGCGATGTGAGCCTTAAACAACACAATCAAAAAATCAATAATGTCCGCATGGAGCGGGCTAGGCTCTGCCATCTGTATTATCTGACCGTTTACAAATTCTGTTTTTTTACCGTCATAAGGTAATAGCAGATACTCTGTTAGCTTAGTTGTTTTGGTCAGTAATTCAGGCATTGCTTAAACCCTCCTTTACGTATACCCCATCGGCTCCGATGACAGCGCGAACAGATGATATGGATTCAACCATAGCTTATTCTTTCAAGCCTCGTTTCAATCTACAGAATATCCTTGCGCTTTTGCTGCCACAGGCCGATGCTCAAACACACCAAACTCTGCACACAGAGCATCGCCCAGTTCAGCATCAGATTTTCCCAGGTGGCATTGTAAGTTGTTGATCCGTCAAACGGCAGGGTTACGCCCGGCGTAGCTTCTGGCACCATAGCGTTTACATTTAAGACAGCTGCGTAGCCACCAATTGACCAGCGACTGGCCATAATCCAGGAGAGCAAACGGGCCGGACCTTCAATGTCGAACAGAATGCCTGAGAAGATAATTTGAGGAATTAAAATCAACGGCAGCGCGCTGTTTGCCTGGGTTGGATTTTTCACGATAGAAGAGATCATCAATCCCAAGCTTGTACTGGCCAGCAGCGTTAAAAACGTGGTGACCAGAAGGCCCAACCACCAGGGAATCAGTTCTGGCTGCGGTGATTCAAAGGCCAATACAATCACCGCCATCAGAAAAATGGCTTGAACAACCGCAAGCCCTGCGTGAATTGAGAATTTGGATCCCAGGTAAGGAATCAAGCGCAGGTTGACCAGGCGTTCACGCAAGTAAATATTGGCCTCGCGGACGATGGCTTGAGCGGTACCAGATAGCCCCACCCAAATGGTCGCACAGGTGAAGACAAACAATACTCGGAGCGCTAGCGGAGCCTGCGACGGGTCTAAATTAGCTGAGATGGTGGCAGGCTCAGCCAGTGGATCTTGATCGGGTAGGGCGAGCCGGATGAGGATGACACCAATGGGTCCAGTGAGGAAAAGTAGGAGAAGGCTGAAGCGATCGCGTCCCACCAGCTTCAAGTACCGTCTACCTAAGATCAGCCACTGCCGCACAGAAGACGTTTTCTGCCGTTTTGGCTTTTCTGTTGTGCCACCCGTCTGCGCCGCGCTCAGTACTGTTTGCACATATTGCTTGTGGTCTGGCGAGCCCTGAAACTTTTGGCTCCACTGCGATACGTTTTGCTCTCGCTGCACGTCGTCAAGCCCTTCGTCGAGCTTGATATAAATGTCGGCAAAGTATTTGAAGTCTGGCGCGGGCGCTTCAAAAAAGCTCATGGCGTTCGTCGGTGGGCCAAAGTAACAAAGCTGACCGCCGCTGCCCATAAAGGCGACGCGATCGCACACCTCCAAATTAGAGGTTGCATGCGTCACCAGCACAATCGTCCGCCCCTGGTTTGCCAGCTCTCTGAGCAGCTGCATCATCTTTTTATCCAGACCCGGATCTAGCCCTGAAGTCGGCTCATCTAGAAAGAACAGCTTTGGATTCGCCAAGAGTTCTACGGCAATGCTCACCCGCTTGCGCTGACCGCCGCTCAGCTGAGTCACGACTGTATGCCGCACGTGACTTAGCTTTACCTGCTCTAGCGTCCGCGTCACGGCTTCTGGGATATCAGTGTCAGGCGGCAAGCGCAGCTCGCAGGCATACGAAAGCACTTCCTCTACCGTCAAATTGCGATGAACAATATCATCCTGTGGCACATAGCCAATCTCTGAACGATATAGATCAAAGTTTTGTCGCAGATCGTCGCCGTTGATTAGCACTGTTCCTGAGGTGGTTGGCGCAATGCCCAAAAGCGTTTTCATCAGGGTGGATTTGCCCGCGCCGCTACCGCCCACAATCGCCACGAGCTGTCCTGGCTCAATAGCTAGCGACACGTTGTTGAGGATAACTTTTTCTGCTTTTGCATATTTCACCTTGCGCACTAGATTCAGCGCGTCTATCCGAATTTTGTCGCCCTTGTCGAAAATCTCTAAGATTTCGTTGCGAAAGAGTAGGGTAAACGGGCCAATTTGAATGATGTCACCGTCTTTAAGAGGGCGGGCAGCGGTGAGACGTTTGCGGTTGACATAGGTGCCGTTAGTGCTGCGATCGCGCAATACATACTCACCTCCCGCTTTAGTAATTGATGCATGGTGCCGTGACACCGAAGGCGCATCTAACGTCATCGGTATCGCGTTTGGCACATTGCTCAAGTCTCGCCCAAGCACGACATTCGTTGTAGCCCCGCGTAGATTGATCCGGGACGTACTGGCACTCCCAGTCATCGGCAGACTGGGCTTCATCACGTAGTTCAGCAAAATCATATTTTGAGGATTTTGCCCAATCTGCAGCTGTGCGTTTTTCTCCATTAGCACACCTGGCTGTGGCTGCACCCGCGTGTGCTTAATAAACAGACCGTTCGTACTGGGCTTGCCACGACCATCGCCGTCGCAAATGCGATATCGTTCACCCTCGCGGCGTAGCACCACGTGCTTACCCGAAATCACACTCCAGCCTTCTTCGGGAATTACCAGATCAGCCCACGTTTTATCTCGGCCCAGCCGATGCACATCTTTTGTGAGGTCGAACCGCAGTAGCTGCCCAAGGTTGTTTAGCTCAATGTAGGGGCCGGTAATGATGGTCGTCGATGAAGAAGCAGGCATCGTCGCTGGTGATAGAGAGGACTGTTGGATGTAGTCACTTTATGGGATGCAGTCACTTTAAATGTGGTCGCTTTACTATGTGCAACACCGCGTGTTTGGGCAATCAGCCCAACATTGGAATTGGGCTACGCGGTAGGCAAGTGTTTCGGGATTCGTAGAATCGGGCAGTGTAGTGAATGGAACCGGCCCCGTCCCAATTCAAATACAAATATAGAAATTCTTATTGTTGAGGAAATAGGACTTATGTCCTCAAATACAGTGTCTGGAAATATCTCGACCGATCCGATAGCAGAGGGACCTCTAGTTTTGCTGAGCAGTCGCTACAAAGTGCTGAGCATTCTAGGTGACGGCGGGTTTGGTAAAACGTTCCTAGTCGAAGATACTCACATGCCCTCTAGTCGGCGGTGCGTGCTTAAACAGCTTAAGCCTATCCACAACAAGCCTGATTTGCGGCAGATGGTGCAGGATCGATTTCAGCGGGAGGCAGCCACACTGGAAAAGCTGGGCGAAGCGCACGATCAAATTCCCCGTTTGCACGCCTATTTCTCTGAAGGTGATCAGTTCTACCTGGTAGAAGAGTGGGTAGAGGGAATGACGCTGACGCAAAAAGTAGAGAAGGAAGGGCCGCTCCAAGAAGCTACAGTACAGGCAATTATTACAAAACTACTGGATGTGGTTGCCTACGTCCACAGTCAAAAAATCGTTCACCGCGACATTAAGCCCGACAATATTATTCTGCGTCAGTGGGATGGGCAGCCAGTGCTAATTGACTTTGGCGCGGTCAAAGAAACGATGAAAACCGTTATCAATAGCGGCGAGCAAAGCACACACTCTATTGTGGTTGGTACGCCTGGCTACATGCCAAGCGAGCAGCTCTCCGGTCGGCCTATCTATGCCAGCGATGTCTACAGCCTGGGCATGACGGCCATCTTCTTACTCACTGGCAAAATTCCTCAAGAGCTGCATACCGACCCGCAAACGGGCTCACTCAGCTGGCGAGAGCAGGCCGCTGGCCTCAGCGCCGAATTTGCTAACTTTTTAGACTGTGCGACTCATATGAGTCCTCAAAGCCGGTTTTCAACCGTGCAAGATATGCAGTTTGCGCTCAATGCGCTGATGATGAGTCAGCTGAGTACCCAAATGCCTGTGCCGTTACATCTAGATGGCGCTACGAATGCTAATTCCATCGCGCCGACGGCTGCACCCAGAATTACATCAAACGTCACGCCCAAAGCCACACCCGAAACCGTAACTCAATCTGCTCAGACGGTGGCTTCCGCTGCGCCGACAGCCTCTGACCCTGAAATCAGTGCCACCGTTGTGTCTGGCCCGTCTTCCACAGATAGCAATCAGCCCAGTACAAACGCATACGCACGCCGCAATTCAATCGCTCAGTCTTCTTCCGCTCAGTCTTCAATCTCTCAATCTTCAATTTCTCAGTGGAAAGGTCCGGCCATCATCGGTGGCATTGTGGGGATTAGTATCGTGCTTGGGGCTTTTGTCTTCACAGAGCGCTTCCCAACGGTAATGGCCAACAGCTCAGGGAGTAGCGAGACCACCGTAACAGATATCACGGAAACGGATGTTACGGAGACAGATATTACGGAAGCATCAACGGACGATATAGAAAGTTCTGCACTCAACAAGCCGGCTGAGATGAGCGATTCTTCGAGCCGTCAACCTAATAACGTGCGCCCCTCATCTCAGCCGACAACACCTGCAATAGCTCCTAATGCGAACGGTACGGTGGTAGGGCAAGGCGATAGTAAGAACGTCCGAGCAGGCGCGGGAATAAACTACAGCGTGATAGATTCAGTACTCGGTGGCGACCGTATTCAGGCCGTAGACCGTGCTGATGATGCGGAAGGCTATCCCTGGTATCAGGTGATGACACCTTCGGGTAAACGCGGCTGGATTGCCGGCCAGCTGATTCAGATAGATGGTGATGCGACACTACCGCGCTCTACAACCAAGCCAAGGCCTACACCCACACCCACAACCACGCCATCGCCAGCTCCTGCGGATCGGACTAATGCCACGATTGTTGGTCAGAAATTGGATAGTAAAAATATTCGTTCGGGTCCAGGGACGAATTATTCGACTGCGCATGTGGCTTATCCGGGCGATCGCATCATTGTTCAAGACAGCGCTCAAGATTCTGGCGGCTATACCTGGTACAAGGTATCCTTTCCTGAATCGGGCGCAGAGGGCTGGATTGCATCGCAGCTAGTCAATCGAGACTAGACAGCGCTATTTTCTGCAAATTACCTTGCGGCTTCTGACGATCTCTTGTGCCCGCCTTTGTTTGCCCTTTTTGCTTTAGGCCCTTATGAAGCGTTTCTACCAAATCCCAAAGACCTATCAAAGCCTATCGGTTGGGATTCTGTCTGCGCTGACTATGATCAGCGTTGGCATATTTGTCAGCGCTATACTGCCCAAGCCGAGGCCAGCCAACTCCTCCCCAGCCAGCGGTTCTAACGCGACATCCAGCATTGAAGTCACGCCGATTACGCCGAATCGCGCTTACACACCGCCGCCAGTGCCGCCAGTGCCGTCATCAGTACCGTCTGCACCGCAAACGCCTACAGCTGATTTCACTGATGATTCCACTGAGCTATCTTCAACCGCTCCTGAGCAGGTTTCTCCCATTTCTCCTGAGGCGATCGCAGGCAACTCAAATTCACCTGTCGCCACGACAGAGCCCTACGACGATGTCGTTGCAGCTAGATTTAATCATTTAGCTTACGCAGAAGCAGACCCCACGCGCATAGAATCGATCGGTCTTTTCAAGCGGGATAATTACGAACGCGAAGAGTTTTTAGACTACGAAGCCGCAGCCGCCTTTACTCAAATGAAAGCCGATGCCGCTGAAGAAGGTATCGGACTTATGCCGATATCGGGGTTTCGGACCATTGCGCTTCAAGCAGAGCTATTTGATAAGCAGGTGGAAAAAATCGGTAGCGAAGCGGCGGCTGAGCTAAGCGCACCGCCAGGGCACAGCGAGCACCACACTGGCTACGCCATAGATATTGGCGATACCGCTCGTCCCGAGGCCGATCTTAAGCGCTCGTTTGAGAATACGCGCGCCTATCTTTGGCTGGTCGCCAATGCTAAAAGCTACGGCTTTGAGGAGTCTTTCCCAGATGGAAATCAGCAGGGGGTAAACTTTGAACCCTGGCACTGGCGATTTGTGGGCTCTGAACGAGCCAGTGAGATTTTTAACAATGGCCGCTATCTGTTTCCCGCTCCGTAGCGCGTTTTCCCATTGCGCCTTCTTATCGGTTGTCTCATCTTGTAACGCATCAATATGCCGATTGGGCCCATCATTCAGGCCCAAATCACATGCCCATCGTTGCGTAGCCCGAATCGACGTATATGACCTGTCCTGTAATGCCGCTAGATAGGTCACTACATAGGAAAGCGGCTGTGTTGCCCACCTCCGTTTGAGTCACCGTGCGACGCAAAGGTGCAACTTCTTCTACATGATGAATCATATCGAGAATGCCACCAATGGCCGATGAGGCGAGTGTTCGAATCGGGCCAGCAGAAATGCCATTAACGCGAATGTTTTTAGGCCCAAGATCGGCGGCCAAGTAGCGCACGCTCATTTCTAGCGCTGCTTTAGCCACGCCCATGACGTTGTAGTTGGGGACCACGCGCACGCCACCTAAGTAAGTGAGGGTGACAATGTTTCCACCGTCGGGCATCAGGTCTTTTGCGCCTTGTGCCAAGCGGGTGAGCGAGTAGGCACTAACGCTGAGGGCCAGGTCAAATCCAGCCCGTGAGGTATCGCTAAAATCCCCTGTGAGATCGTCGCGGTTCGCAAAGGCTAGACAGTGAATCAATATGTCGAAGCTACCCCACTTTTGCTTGACGGTATCAAACAATTCGTTGACCTGAGCGTCGTCTTGAACGTTGCAGGGCAAAAACAGCGTAGGCTTTAGCGGTTCGGTCAGCTGTTGCACCTTTTTTTCTGCGCGGCCTTTATCATCGGGCAAGTAGGTAACGCCAATTTCTGCGCCAGCGGCGTGGAGCTGTTGGGCAATGCCCCAGGCGATGGAACGGTTGTTGGCAATGCCGGTTACCAGGGCTTTCTTTCCGGTCAGATCTAGCATGACTCTCTACTATCTAATCTCTAAATTAATGTGTGTATTTTGCGGATTCGTTGGCGGGTTCATTTTTTGGAGCGAGCCATAGGAGCATACTGAAAAAAGGGGATCGCCCGATAGAGGCTGATTAAATTTAGAAAAAGAATAGTTTAGGAAAAGAATAGTAAGATGCAACTTAAGTGTCACGCTCTGCCAAAATTTGTATTCATAGCATGTAAGAATTACATAGAAACTTTTGTGGCTAGTAGGCTTAACCATCATTTAGTAATCAACAATACAAAACTGTCTTGTGCGCATGAGCTTTAGTGGTACTGGGCCTAGTGATCGTCTCATGACATTCTTAGGCGATTGCGTTCATTTTACGAAGGCACAGCTATTCCGCAGCCCCCTTTTAGTTTTTTAAGCTATGGTCGCAACTCCTAACTCCCCAATTGCTGATGTCTTTCGCACGTTGTCCGGTGGCAATCTTCCACCCGTTGTAGATTCTTACGAAAGAAACAAAACGATCTTTTTCCCAGGCGACCCGGCAGAACGAGTTTACTTTTTGACCAAAGGCGCTGTTAAGCTCTCTAGAGTATATGAAGCGGGAGAAGAAATTACGGTAGCCTTGCTGCGCGAAAATAGCGTATTTGGCGTGCTTTCTTTGATTACAGGCGACAGATCAGATCGCTTTTATCATGCGGTGGCGTTCACCCCGGTAGAGCTAATTTCTATTCAGGCTGACCAAATGAGTCAGGCGCTTAAGGAGCAGCCGGAGCTGTCGGCGATGATGCTGCGCGGGCTCTCGTCGCGGATTTTGCAAACCGAGATGATGATTGAAACGTTGGCGCATCGCGATATGGGCTCTCGGCTGGTGAGTTTTCTGTTGATTTTGTGCCGAGACTTTGGCATTCCAGGTAACGATGGTATTACGGTCGATCTTAAGCTGTCTCATCAGGCGATCGCAGAAGCGATTGGTTCAACTCGCGTAACGGTAACTCGTCTGCTGGGCGATCTGCGTGAGCAAAGCATGATCTCTATTCACAAAAAGAAAATCACCGTTCACGATCCGGTAACCCTTTCTCAGCAATTCACCTGAATAGTTCACCTGAGCAATTAACCGAGCAGACTCTTCCCCGGCTCCTCGCAAGTTATATATTGGGTGAAGGTGGACGGGTGCCCACTCTATGGCGATGGCGACGGTGAATGACTGGATTTGTATTACTTTTTGCGGTTGCCTGTCTGGGCGGTGTTATTGCGACAGTCGGCGATCGCATTGGCATGAAGGTGGGCAAGTCCCGTCTAAGCCTGTTTAACTTACGGCCGCGGCAGACTGCAACGCTAGTGAGCGTCGTCACCGGAATGGTGGCGTCTTTTTCAACCCTGATGCTGCTCATTGCTTTGGATAGCCAGCTCCGTAAGGGCCTCTTCGAACTCGATGAAATTCAAGACGATCTGTCTCAAGCCCAAATCGATTTAGAATCAACTCGCTCTGAAAAAGAGTCCGTTGAGACCACGCTAGCAGAATCAACTGTTTTACAAGAGGAAGCCCAATCCAGGCTTCGAGAAACCAACCGCTCGTTGCGAACGGCAGCAGCCCGCGAAGAAGAAATTCTTGCCAGCTTGGATGACACGCAGGCGCAGCTAGAGACCGTGTCAGAGCAGGCCGATGGATTGCAAGACGAAATCGGCGCATTGCAAAATGAGCGGCAGGCTTTGCTCGATGAGCAGGCAGCGGTGCGATCGCAAATTGCTCAGCGCGACCAGGAAATTGCTGAGCGCAACGAAGCCCTCGCTACCCGCAACGCTGAGATTGGCGAAAGAGACGAGCAAATTGCTCAACGAGACCAGGAAATCGCTCAGCGTGAGGCCCGACTAGAAGAACTCCAGACTCAGCAACGCTTCTTAGACGAACAGATCGCCCGACTAGAAGATGACTTTGAAAACTTACGCCTTGGCAATGTGGCGATTCCTCGCAATGCCAACCTGGCGCTAAACCTGGCAAGCCCCAAAACAGAGTCAGAAGCCGTTGTCGAAATCGAAAAAACCTTGATAGAGGCCAATAGAATAGCGCTTCGTCAGGTGTGGCCTGGTCTGGAAAACATTGAACAATTTGCGCTTTTATTTGATCCGGCAAACTTTAACCAGGTTGTGCAAACGGTTAGCAACGGTAGCCCCTACGCCATTATTGTTTCTTCCGAAGCAAACTACGTGGTGGGCGAACCCTGTGTCGGTGACATCATTAACCGAGAGGGCGAACCCTGCCTGCTTGTCAATATAGACGCGGTCGTTAATGAAACAATTTATTCGCCAGGGGAAGTCGTCGCTTCTGTACAGTTAGAATCAGAAGACTTGAGCGATGTAAACCTGCGTGAACGCTTGAATACGCTGATTGTCCGCGCAGAGCTTCAGGCTAGCCGCGATGGTGTAATCAACGCGAGTCCCATTGTTTCGAGACGGCTATCGGGCCCGGTGCTGGCGTTCCTGCGGCGAGTTCAGCTCTACGGTGAGCCCGTTCAGATTCAGGCGATCGCCAGTCAGTCTGTGTCTACGCTAGGGCCTGTGTCTTTGGAGCTGGCCGCTGTAAAAGACGGACAGATGCTGTTCACGACGCTGACAGGCATTTCTCCTGCGCCTGAGGAGTAGGCTATTTGGGTGGGTGTGCAGCGATCGCGCTCAGCGTTGATATCGTATTCGATACATATATTTACACTGCTCAACAAAACGCCTTGCTACAGAAGTAGCGTCTCACGATGTGTGACAAAATCCCACATTTGGTAAGCGTTTGAGCCGCAATTCTGACAAAACTTTTCGGATAGTTACCAGATCCAAGAAAATTAATTAAATCTAATATTTTCTGTCTAGAATGAATCAGCAGTTCTAGTGCATGCATTGACGTTTATTCGTAGTTAATCTCTTTAACCACCTAGCGTTCGTTCTTAACACACACCAGCTCTCAAAGCACTAGCGGTTTCGATTTGCTCGCCCTTTGAACTGATCTACAGCGGTTTTATTTGGTCAGCGCTTGCAGTATTTATCAGCACCGCTTCCAAAGACTCACATTATGATTGATTGCCGGCCGCTGTTAACCCTACTCCCCCGCTATTGGAGCTTCCTATGAAGTTTGAAGATATCTATCAGTTTTTTGAAGCTCCGCCGCCAGTCTATCTCAACAAAGAGCTAGCGGTTTGCTACGTACTGTCTGTGCTGATCCGTCACGACTCTTACGGCACAGAGCTTATCCACGCCATCGAAAAAGACTATTCCAACTACCGCCTGTCTGACACGGTGCTTTACAGCGCTCTGAAGTTTTTAGAGAACCAGGCCGCAATCATGGGCTACTGGAAAAAGGTCGAAGGCCGAGGCCGACCTCGCCGGATGTACCGCCTGCGTCCTGACTGGCAAATGAAGGCTCGTGAGCTAGCCGACCTGTGGCAGCGCTACATGGTTGGGCAGCAAAAAGGAGTGCAAAAAGTGCAGCCAGTTTCACAAACAGTCCCGCAGGCTCGAACCGCGCCCTCTGCCGAAATGCCGAAGTATGCAGGTTCCTGAGGAGACTTGCTTTTGTTATCTGCTATAAGTCGATGTTCGGCGCAACTTTAGGAGAATATTAGTGCTCTGGTAGCGGGATACCAGGAGACGCCGAATCAAAACGCTGGGATGACTCATCCTGGCGTTTTGTATTTGGGTGGCGTTGCGTGTTTGGGCATTTGGTATTTAGGCGTTTAGCGTTTGTTATAAACTGACATACATAGTGATTGCGTTTTCGAACAATGGTTTTTTCTGATCCAACCCGTGCCTCAACTTTGCTTTTGACGGCGTTAATGGTGATTGGGTTAGTTTTCTTTATTCGCGCTTCTACCAAAGATCGAATCGAAGTGATGCAGTTTGGTTCAACTCAGTCAGTAGAGCCTTTGCAGCGGGATGTGATTAGCTATTTTCAAGGTCGTGCCTATCAACAGGTTGAGACCAGTAATATCGGTAGCGAAGATGGCTCGCCAGTGATTACAGTTGCTGGGATGGTGAGTCCTAGCGTTTTTATGGCTGCATTTTTATCTACACTTGCAGCGGTTGGATTTGCCTGCTTGGCGCTGGTAATGACGACACTCTTTCCCGCTTGGGGACAGCTGCTCTTCGTATTGGTCCTGCTCTCTCCGCTAGCAGGTCTCTTTTACTGGCGTAAGTCTAGTCGCCCGGAGCAGGTATCGTTTAAGGTCGAATCTTCTGGCCTCAGTCAAGGCGATTTGGTGTCTAAGCTGGTTGTGAAGGGACACCGGGATGAGCTAGCTGAACTAAAAAATGCTTTTTCACTGGTTTTAAGCGCTTGGCCCCAGTAGCCTCGTAGTAATAAGCAAAAAGAAGAGGGGGAAAGACATTATGTCTTTCCCCCTCTTCTTTGGTCTTTTGGGCTATTAGCTGCTAGCTAGAAACTGCCATCTCTTCTTCTTCTTCACTCATCAACAGGCGAAGGCTTGGGAATAGAAAGTGGTTTTCTTCAACGTACTGAGCGCCAAAGAGGCCTTTCTCAGCCCAGAAATAGCGATCGGTAGTGTGCTCATTGCGTTTTACAAGCAATAGAGCCGGCGGACAGATACCCTGTGCGTGGATATAGTTTCGAGCAGCGGTTACGGGTTTTTCTTCCCCGCTCTCGATGCTAAATTGAGGAACTGCTTCGAGAATGCGACGTCCTTCCAGGCGACGACGGCTTTTCCGCTTACGTCTTCGTGCCAAATTTCCTTCCTCCAGATATGTTTGTCTAAGGATGCACTATTGATTGAGTTGCCACAGTGTATGTAGCTAAAGCTACAAAAAAATAGTGTAGACCTTGCAAAATATATCAGGTACATCTTAGAATTTCAAGTTGATTTAAAGGTTCAAAGATTGTTTGTATGTGCGATCATTTACAGACGATCATCATATGTGCCAAGCTTTACGCTCAATATGACGGTTGGAAATAAGGCATTGTAGGTCACAACTTTGTAACAAACTTAACGTTTTGGTGAGCTACTCCTTTATTTTTTCTTGGATTTTTTGTTTTAGAGGCCGTACATGGCGGTAATCGCCAGCTCCGAATTCGTATCGCTTTGTCAGGCGCAGCTACAGTTGTTGACTCAGCAAATGTCAACGGCGTCTGCCGCTGTATACATTACTGATTATTCTGCCGATATCGCTGGTGCCGGCAGCGCGACTGCTCGGAATCGAAGGCCGCGAAATGAGCCTAATTTTGTTCCGGTCGTTAGCTACCCAGAGTCTGTAGAGAGCTGGATAGAGCAGTTTGAACGGGCCAGTGCCTGGCGGGAAACGCCCGGGCGGCAGAGACGTCGATTGCTGCCGGGTACGCGGGCGGCAGAGACTGCAACAACAGATACACCGCCAGAGACTGCGCCAGAGACGCCGGAGCCCAATGTTCAGGAGGTTGAGTCTCCTCAGCGCGAAGAGAACCGCAGTTGGCCGGATGTTTTGAACCCTGACCATCAGCTGGTGGTTCCTCTGATGTATTCGGAGGTTGTGGTTGGCCTGATGGTGACGATTAGACGCGATCGCGCCTGGAAGAGTGAAGAACGACACTATGTTGAAGGCGTGGCCCAGTCGTTAGCAGCCGGCTGCGTGCTAGAGCGCCGAACGCAGTGGCTACAAAGTCAGATTGCCGATAAACGCGATTTGCAAAGCCGACAGTCGGAAATTTTTCACAACCTGCTGCATCAGTTTCGCAATCCGCTAACGGCAGTTACTACGTTTGGTCAGCTGCTAGTTCGTCGGTTAGAGCCAGAAGATCCCATCCAAAAATTTGCCACTGGTATTGTTCGTGATAGCAAGCGCCTGAGAGATATGGTGGCTCATTTCGATGAGACGGTGGCTTTAGGTGACGCGGATCTAAAAGCCGCCCCTTCTGGTCCCTTGCTTTTGCCGGGTGAGCCGCATGCAAGTAGAGACGAATCTATTTCGCCAGCTGGGCTACTGCCTGAATCTGCCGCTTCAAATAGCGATCGCTCAGACCATGGAAAAAGGCTGAGTGCTTTGCATGAGTCGACAGACAGCAGTGCAGGCGATGAGCTGAGCCCAGCTTACGTAGGCGCTGGTTTAGGACATGCATTGACGCTATCGACCCAGTACTTGCCCGATATTGTGGAGCCTGCTCTGGCGGTTGCCAACATTGTTGCCACGGAAAAAGGCGTATCGATTCACACTCAGATAGCCCCTGACACGCCGTCTGTATGGGGAGAGGAGGAAGCGCTAGGCGAGGTGGTCAGTAATCTGGTCGATAACGCGGTGAAGTATTCTCCGCCGGGGGCCTGCGTGTGGGTACAGACTGGTGTGAGCCGTATGAGTGATACGACTCATTATCAGGGCATTGTTGTCGGTGATACGGGCCCAGGTATTCCTTCAGATGATTTAACGCGGCTGTTTGAGCGTCACTATCGTGGGGTGCAAGCTGAAGGCGATATTCCTGGGACGGGATTAGGACTTGCGATCGCACAGTCTTTGATGGTGCAAATGCATGGCTCAATCGAAGTGATCAGCCCGGCTATCGGAACGCCCTGGATGCCCCAACAGGCCTTTGAACAAGAGACTTCTGTGGGGCCTGGAACTGTGTTCATACTGTGGCTGCAAGAAGTCGAGCGACCGGGCTAGGCGGCATAGTCTCTTTTACCTACCTCTTTGACTTGCTGCTTTGGCCTGCTGCTTCTTTGGCCTATCCTTTTTACGACGGCTTCTCGCCCGACGATCTGACAGACACCACTTTACGCAGCAGATCAAACCAAAAGCTTGCACCCATAGATAGGGCCAACCCTGTAATCAGCCAGCCGATCCATCGTCGAGGAATCAGCGGAATGGGCCAGTCCTTTTGGGCGATTTCCTGCGCTCTTAGCACGTCAGCCGTCCGTCCGATGGGTAAAGGATAGCGAGCGAGCGTATTTTCTACGGCAGTACTGACGGAGCGCAGATCTCTTTCTATAGTTCCTGAAAGATCGTCTATGCCGGTTTCTCTGGCTAATGCTTCGGCGCTGTCAATACTCTGTATTTCTAGCTGGTCGGCCGTTTGTAAAATGCTGCTGCGAATGGCCTGGTCTGTACTCAACCGTTGCAACATGTAGAAGGTATCTGCGTTAATCGTAAATGCGATCGCAAATCCTATGAGCAGCCCTACGCCCTTTACGTTTCTTCGGTAAACCCCGCTAGCCCTTTCCATGCCGTTATTGAACCAGGTCTCCACTTCGCTTTGAAGCTGATGAATATCGGAACCCGCTGTCTGTACCTGTGCTTCGGCCCGCTTGGCTAGCGTCACCAGACTATCTCTAAGGCGAGGTGGAATGACTTCTTTCTGTAGTTTCTCAAGCAATCCTTGCACCGCCTCTCCTTCTCGTTGGGCCAAGGCGACCAGTTCTGCATAGGTTGGACTATTGGGATCTAAAAGCGCTGTAATATCGCTCAAGCTAGGCCGGAGCCTTGCCATTAACGCTTCGTTGTGTTCTGCGTGGCCTTTAAGCCCCGTGCGCAAATATCGAATTCGGCCTAAAAACGACTGGGCAATGCTAGGGTCTGCACCGAACTCTAAGAGAGGAGCCTCTTCTGCCATTCTCTCAAAGGCTTCTATCTGACTAAAAACCTGTGCAAGCGCTGATTCTAGGACTAGATGACGGGCCTGCAAGTCTGCAACGATTTGATCAATAGATTGATCAAAGTAGAGCGTTTCTGCTGCCATCAGCTCTTCATTTTCCAGCCTGGCGCGCAGCTCGTTAACCGTATTGTGTAAAGGCAGCTGAACTTCGCTTCGAACAAAATTACTAAAGCGTGAGTGAATTAGCAGCCTTTGAAAATCTTCTAGCTTTAGCCGATCGATCAGGCTGGTTGCAAACGCCTCCGCCGGAATATAAGAGGGGCCGCTAGTCTTATTGCCGAATACGTTACGGCTGAAGGTAATCAGGCGATAGATTTTTCCTATCGTGTGAAGTATGGTCCGAAAAAAGCCGCTGATGCCTCCTTGCGCTTCGTAGTTAAGATCTTCAATTAAGGGACTATCATACAATCTGTCAGTAAGTTCTTTGGCTGCGCGCAGGTTCTCATATTTTTCGTCTAGGGGGTTGGCTTGGTTCCGCGCTGATTTATCCACCGCTTTATCGGTAATGGGATCTTGCGAACTCTGTAAGCTTTGAGTATCGCCCGCTAATAGCTGTTCGATGGAGCGTTTGAGATGTTCGGCTCGCCACTGTAAAAGGGCACTCAAAATTTCTTGAATTTCACTGGCAACCAGGCTAAGGGTTAGGTATACAAAAATTAGCCCAATGGCGATTTCTAAAACAATTGGCAAACTCATAGCAGGCGGCGTATGTATAGAGTCGAATGACAACCCTTATCCAATACAGCAAACTGCACAGAGTAGGGGCTAGCTGGCATAGCTTACTGTCAGTCTGAAGCGTAGCTTGTAGCATGCTCGAACCATCAATAACCTACTGAGAATGTGGCGAATTCGCAAGCAAAAGCGAGTAGTGGCACAGAAAATGTAATCGGTTAGGCCAATGGCTCGGTGACCGGTCTAAACCGTGCCTTATTCAGGGTCTTTAGGTAACTAAAGCCCTCGCTTAAGGGGTTGCGTCGAACGCTAGGTGTAAAATTTTAGTTTTAAAGTTTTAGACTTAGTTGAATTTAGTTTGAATTAGGGGTGTGACCCCTCAGGGCTATTCTTCGTCGTTTTCTGTATCGCCAACCTGTTTTAGCTTGATATGCTTACGGCCTAAAGAAATTTCAAACTCGTCACCAGGCTTTAGTCCCATTTGCTTAGTGTAGGCTGAACCAATCAGCAAATTACCGTTAGATTGAACGGTAATTCGATAGCTAGCACTGCGACCTCCTCGGCCATTACCTGTCTGCGTACTGTCAATTTGAATCCCTTCTGCTTCAATCAGAGCATTCAAAAATTTCATCATATTGACACGTGTCACACCATTTTTGGTGACGGTGTAGTAACCACATGTCTTAGCTTTGTCTTCTCTACTCAGGTGCTCTAGTTCTTTGACCTTTTTGAGCAGTGCCTTCCCCGTCAGGGCATCTGTATTAGGCTCGTTAACCATTCACTCAATTCTCTAAACTAACAGCAGGTGTTAACAACAGGTGCTTTAAGGCAGCAGGAGGTGCGGCCGTACTTTCTTAAAGTAATATAAATCGAGAAGCCGTCGATTTAATCGTAACGGTAACTGCGTTTTACATCCTTAACTTTACATTTTCGGAGTGGGGTAGTTGTTACTATTGCATCTCTGTTTTTCTATTATAAAACCACAATTCTCAACTAGAGTAAACGTCGACAATTTGGCACTGTCCGCACCTATGAAGAAAAGACTAGATTGCTGACACTATGAAAAGGAAAAAAGCTTTCTATTATTTTGCTAATAGGTATACCTTTTTTAGTTATACAGTTAGGATGAAAGTACGAAAAGCTTATGAAAAAAGTATATTTAGCCGATCTGTAGGGTCTGATTGACTCTGTCTTTATGAAGCTCACTACGCGAGGGCACTACAGTGTTAAGGCGCTGCTAGATCTCAGCCTTCAGCCGCCTGATTCTCGCTCATCGGTCAGAGCGATCGCGGCTCGTCAGCAGCTGCCAGCCCCTTACTTAGAAAAGCTCTTGATTGAGCTGCGGCGAGCAGATATTGTGCACTCCGTTCGAGGTGCCCACGGTGGCTATTACTTAGCCAAACCACCAGCGCAAATTTCGTTAGCGCAAATTTTAGAGGCCGTGGGCGAGCCAGTTAATTCTATGGCTCAGTCGATTGCTAGTCCTGAGCACTCCACGACTGAGCCAGGGCTAGCAGAAGACTGGGTGACCTCTGTGCTGTGGTGCAGGCTGAACCAAAAGCTAAGAGAGGCCCTCAACAGCATTACGCTAGAAGACCTCTACTACGATGCCCGTAGCTGGCAAGCGGCTCAAGGAGAAGACTCAAGCTTTGTGGTCTAGTCCTAGTCATATCGCAATAGCTCTATTAGTTGGCGCCGCCTGCTTAGACTTTGCAATTGGAGACCCGTGGGGGTGGCCCCACCCTGTGCAGGCGATGGGCAAGGTGATATCTCTTTATAGTCAGTGGGCAATAAAGCAGTCCTACGGGGCTTTGGCGATGCGACTATTAGGGATTGGCCTAACGGTTTTGCTAGTCGGTGGAACTGCTGTAGCTAGCTCACTGGTGCTGGTGCTGTTGGCCAAAATTTCTCTTTGGTTACAAGCGATTGTAGAAGTTGTGCTGCTAGCGAGCTGCTTTGCAGGACGCAGCTTACGCCGGGCTGCTGAAGATGTGTTGCAGCCGTTGTCTAAGGTGGTCCCAGAGATGATTCAACTCAATCAAGACCGATCTCACCAGGGCCAATCTCGTCAGGATACTCACCAGGAAGTAAGCGAAAGGGCAGATATGGAACCGTTGATGGAAGCGCCGTTGATAGAGGCCAGGCGTCGATTGGCAATGGTTGTGGGCCGAGATACGGCGTCTCTTTCGTCGGCTGAAATCCGACGTGCTGTGCTAGAAACAGTCAGCGAAAATGCGATTGATGGGGTGCTTGCACCTTTGTTTTATGCCGTGGTGGGTTCGCTGTTCGGTGCGGCTGTGCCGGTCGCGCTGGCCTATAAAGCAGCCAGCACATTGGATTCTATGGTGGGCTACAAAGCGTCGCCCTACACACATTTGGGCTGGTTTAGCGCGCGTTTTGAAGACGCGCTGACCTGGCTGCCCTGTCGGCTGAGCGTACTGACAGTGGCGATATTGTCCGGTCGGCCTGTGCAGGTTTTACGGGTTTGTCAGCGGGATGCGATCGCCGATCCTAGTCCCAATGCCGGATGGAGCGAATGTGCCTATGCTGCCGCTTTGGGCGTGCAGCTCGGTGGGCTCAATACCTATCGAGGACAGGTGAAGATGAAGCCGCTATTAGGCGATAATAACCGGCCGATTACGACAGCGGTGATTACTCAGGCCTTGCAGCTAACTCGCTGGAGTTTTCTGATTGGACTGAGCGTGGGCATCTTGTTAATCGAACTGCGCTTTTCGCACCGTTTTATGTAAGCCTTTCTAAGGCGCTCAATAAAGGTTTTAATCGTACAAATCTCACTTTTTATGGCATTAACAAGCCTTTTTCTTCCCTATTTAGAGAAATGTAATCCTACACTGTAGGAACGCTTAACATTACAATTGAGAGCAACCAAGCACGTCAGTAAATATGGTCGAAAAGGTTGTTGAAATTTTATCTGCTGAAGACATCCGACGGACGCTTAATCGACTAGCTTCAGAGATTGTAGAGCGGACCGGCAATTTGCAAAATTTGGTACTGCTAGGGATCCATACGAGAGGCGTTCCGCTGGCCCAATCGCTAAGAGATCAAATTCAGCGGTTAGAAAACGTTAGCGTTCCTGTGGGCGCGCTCGATATTACGTTCTATCGTGACGATTTGGATCAAATTGGTGTTCGCACGCCTGCCAAAACAGACATCCCCTTTGACCTTGCCGGTAAAACGGTCGTGCTCATAGACGATGTTATCTATAGTGGGCGAACGGTGCGGGCTGCGCTGAATGCGGTTCATGACTATGGCAGGCCAGATGTCGTCCGGTTAGCGGTGTTGATTGACCGGGGGCATCGTCAAGTGCCTGTTCATCCCGATTTTGTTGGAAAACAGCTGCCGACCGCGAGCAATGAAACAGTCCAGGTGTTCGTAGAAACGACAGATGGTCGTGATGGCGTAGAGCTTTCTCATTTATAAGCTTTCTTATTTATAGGCTTTCTCGTTCATAGACATCGCGCGTAAATATCGCGCTGGTTTTCAGCGGCTTTCTGCCGATCATTTTGCGGTGGTGACTTCGCTGCTAGGCCACTGCTCACTTTACGATATGTGCGATCGCTTCTGACTGCCCCTACACCGTGCGGTAATTTAAAGAACTGCCGCGTGCTTTTGTGAGAGCCTTTGTTTTGAGCCCATCTATTCCCGCTTCACCTTCCTCAGAGCTGCCGACGGCTCCAGAAGTTGCCCCAGAAGCTGTTCCAGAAGCCGCACTAGAGACGCAGGTGCGAAAGGCAGATCATCTGCGAATATGTCTAGATGAAGACGTGCAGAGTCACCGCATTACGAATGGCTTTGAGCGGTATCGATTTACGCACTGCTGTTTGCCTGAACTGAACCGCGACGACATCGATCTGGGCATTCCTTTCCTTGGCAAACGGGTTAAAACCCCGCTGCTCATTTCTTCTATGACCGGAGGGACAGAGCAAGCCCAGCTGATCAATCAGCGGTTAGCAAAAACAGCTCAGCGGTACGGCTTAGCGATGGGTGTCGGCTCTCAGCGGGTCGCAGTCGAGAACCCAGCTTTAAATCGGACATTCTCGGTGCGAAAATATGCCCCAGATGCCCTGCTGTTTGCCAATTTGGGTGCCGTCCAGCTGAACTATGACTACGGCGTGTCTCAATGCCAAAAGGCGGTCGATGTCCTAGAAGCCGACGCGCTGATTTTGCACCTGAATCCGCTGCAAGAAGCAGTACAGACTGAAGGTGATGTGAACTTTAAGGGGCTGTTTGCCAAAATTGAACGGCTAGCGACTGTTCTGCCAGTGCCAATTGTGGCAAAAGAGGTCGGCAATGGGATCTCGGCGGTTATGGCAGAGCGATTGATGAATGCGGGGGTAGCCGCTATTGATGTCGCTGGCGCGGGAGGAACCTCTTGGGCAAGAGTTGAAAGCGAGCGGGCGAGAGATCCTAAGCAGCGCCGGTTGGGTAATACGTTTGCCGATTGGGGCATTCCAACGGCCGCCTGCATATCTCAGATTCGACAGATGTCTAAAACGGTGCCATTGATTGCCTCTGGTGGGATGCGCAACGGACTGCACGCGGCGAAGGCGATCGCACTAGGGGCCGATTTGGCTGGACTGGCACTGCCTTTTTTACAAGCGGCCAATCAGTCTGAAGCCGCACTGGCCCAGCTTAGCGAGGCGCTGATTGCTGAGCTGACTACCGTACTGTTTTGCACCGGTTGCGCAACGCTTGAAGACCTGCGATCGCCCGGAATTCTTCTCAACGCAAATTAGTAGGCTTTAAATCAATGGGCAAAGCGGTCCATTCGATTTAATTAAAGTAGTTTCGTTAATATGGGATTACTGGGTTGTTGCCGTTCACAGTGAGCTTGGAGATAGTGAGCTTGAGATAGCCAGCTTGAATATGGCCTCAGTCGGTGGCTGCTTCCAAACGTTTACCCTTGGTTCCTCGGAAAGTTATAGATGCGAGATTTCTTTAAGATTGCGGCGGCTAGCGCTGTCGGGACCCTGGTGGGTCTGTTCAGTTTACTTCTGCTGGTCGGCATTGGTGCTTTTGGTCTGGTAGGGGTGCTGTTGTCTTCAGGGGCGAGTGAGACAGAAGTCGAGCTTGAAGATAGCTCTGTGTTGGTTTTCGATCTCTCGACAGACATTGTAGATGGCGCGGTTGCTGATTCTGGGGCGATCTTTGAAGAAGCCTTTTACGGCGGGTCGCCATCGGTTTCTCTGTACAGCGCGCTAGAGGCGATCGCTGCTGCCGCAGATGATGAAAAGATTTCAGGCATCTATCTTAAGGGCTCGCCAGAGGAGGGCCTAGCAACGCTGAAAGAAGTAAGGGCTGCCCTCAGCAAATTCAAAGAATCAGGTAAGCCCATCTGGGCATACAACACAGGCTACAGAGAGCGAGACTATTACATCACTTCTGTTGCCGATAATCTGGTGTTGGCACCTGTCGGCCTGATGGAAATTAACGGCTTTCGAGCTGAGACACAGTTTTTAGGCGATGCGTTAAAGAAATATGGCGTGGGCGTACAGGTGCTGCGTGTAGGTCGCTACAAGTCTGCCGTAGAGCCCTTTATTCGTTCGCAAAGTAGCCCAGAAGAGAAGCAGCAAACTGAAGCGCTCATCAGCGATTTGTGGAAAGACTTTGTGCAAACGGTTTCGACAGATCGCGATATCACCCCAGAGGCAGTGCAGCAGCTGGCCGATGAAGTAGGTTTAATTGAGCCAGAACAGGCGCTAGAGCTGGGCTTAGTCGATCAGCTTGGGTTTTACGATGACGTTTTGGTGAACCTGCGAGAGCTAGCGGGCGTAGAGGCAGAAGAAGATGAGGAGGCCATTGTTGTTAGCGACTTGGAAGAGTTTCCTCAAACATCGCTAGATCAGTACGCGCAGATCGTGGCAAGAGATCGTGCGGGCGGATTTGGCGGTGCTGATGACAGGGTCGCGATTGTGTATGCCGAAGGTAACATCATTATGGGCGCGGATACGGTGCCAGGAACGATTACCTCTCAAGGCCTGTCCGCTACGCTGCGCGAAATGCGAAGGGATGACGATGTAAAAGCGGTTGTGCTGCGGGTGAACAGCCCTGGTGGTAGTGCGATCGCTTCTGAAGTGATTGCCGACGAAGTGAGGCTACTGGCTGAAGAAAAGCCGCTGATTATTTCAATGGGAGACTATGCGGCGTCAGGCGGGTATATGATTGCGGCACCCGGCGCGAAGATTTTGGCGTCTCCAACCACGATTACCGGCTCGATTGGCGTCTATAGCCTGCTGCTGAATTTTCAAGAAATTGCCAATAAAAACGGTATTACTTGGGACGTGGTGCAGACGGCTCAGCTGGCAAATATGGACACGACAGCGCGACCCAACACAGAGACAGAATTAAAGGTGCAGCAAGACTATACAGATTCGCTGTATGACCGCTTTACCTCCATCGTGGCCGAAGGGCGCGACATTACTAAAGCGCGGGTGGCTCAAGTGGCTCAAGGTCGAGTGTGGACCGGAGAAGATGCGATCGCCGCCGATTTGGTAGATGAAATAGGCGGACTGCAAGATGCCATCGTTCTAGCCGCCGAATCCGCCGAATTAGAAGACTATCAGGTCAACGAGTATCCCAGGCTGCCCACGTTTGAAGAACAGCTGCTCAACAGTATTTTTGGTTCTGGTATGGCTGGTATTAGCCAGCTGCCTTGGAATAAAGATCCGCTGACTGACGAGCTGCTAAAGCTGCGTGAGGACTTCAAACTGTTGGAGACGCTGAATGACCCCCATAGTGTCTATATGCGTTTGCCATTTACAACAGAAATTGAATAGCTGTGCTTGAAAAAATAAACAGTTTGTTTCGTCCGGCGATCGCTTCTATGGAGGGCTACGCGCCGGGAGAATGGCCCGCTCTGGATTCGGGCGTGTTGAAGCTGAACTCAAATGAGAATCCGTATCCGCCTTCACCCAAAGTGCTAGCCGCGCTCAGTGAGATTAGTGGCGAACTGTTGCGGCGCTATCCGAACCCACGGGGGCAATCATTTTGTCAGGTCGTGAGTGACCTTTTTGGCATTCCGGCTGACTGGGTTATTGCAGGCAACGGCAGTGACGATCTGTTGACGCTGCTTGTGCGCGCCTGCGCGGATCCAAACAGGCGATCGCTTGCCTACCCCATGCCCACCTACGTGCTGTATCGAACTTTAGCGGCGATGCAACCCGCCGATATTGTTGAGGTGGAGTATGAGCAGAATGGAACGGATTGGGTATTACCAGTCGAAAAGCTGTTAGCGACGAACGCCGCCGTTACTTTGATTGCCACGCCCAATAGCCCAACCGGTCATCGAGTATCACGCCTAGATCTGCGGCAGCTAGCCGAAGGCCTAAGCGGCGTGCTGGTCATTGATGAGGCCTACGTCGATTTCGCCGGTGTAGATGCCGACAAAGCATCGCTCGAACTGGTACGCGCGTTTGACAACGTCATTGTGCTGCGGACGCTATCGAAGGGGTACGGATTGGCTGGTTTGCGGCTGGGGTTTGGGATTGCTCAGCCTGGACTGTTGACAGGGCTGCTGAAGGTAAAAGATAGCTATAATGTGGATGCGATCGCGCTAAAACTAGGAGAAGCTGCGATCGCCGATCAGCCATACAAAAATGCCTGCGTCAAAAAGATTATCGCCGCCCGAGAGCAGTTATCGACAGATCTACAAGGCTTAGGATTTAAAGTCTGGCCCTCACAAACGAATTTCTTGCTAGTACAGCCTCCTCAAGAGAATAAAGAGACTGCCAAAAGCCTCTATCAAGGTCTAAGAGACGTTGGCATTATGATTCGCTATTTCGCACAGCCCGGCCTAGACAAAAAACTAAGAATTACTGTTGGCACCTCAGCACAAAACACAAGAATGGTGACGGAGATTGCCAAGCTGCTGTAAGCCAAAATTGTTTACAGCAGGAGTTCTGCATAGCATTGACTACAACAAGAGAGGAGCGTAAGAAAGGGAGCGTAGGATTTCCTGACTGATCAATAAAAAGGGCGGTGTAGGAATACCACACCGCCCTTTTTCATAGAGCACTCTGATGCAAAATATCAGCGCTTAGTAGCGGAAGCTGCTGCCGCTGTTGCTGCCAGGCTTGTGCACAATAAAGCTAACAGCTTGACACTGTTTAACGTTGTCAAAGCCAACAACACGAATGTAGCAGTTACCGTACTCAGAGCGGCAAGCCTGAACTTCATCTAGGACAGAGCGAGTGTTCGTTGCGCCGAACAGAGGAAGCTTCCACATAGTCCAGTAGTAGGCTTCAGGCTCTGACGTCTCGTTGAATTCGATGGCAGGAATATAGCCCATCTGGAGACAGTAGTTGATCTGCTTGTCGATTTGCTGATCGGTGAGCGGGGGTAAGTAAGAAAGGGTTTCGTACCGACGCTCTTTAGGCAGAGTTTTCATGGTTTCTTCCGGGGTGAAAATTTGATCTGAAAATTTGAATCTGAATCGAGACTGGTTGAGTGCTCTCCGTTGAGCTAAATCGCCGCATCCGGCGGATCCGTATCACTTTGCCCGCTCGCATCTAAGTCAGGAAAAGAAGATGGCGCTTCAGACGTATCTGAATCATCTTCACCTTCTGTCTTGTCTACACTGGCGGCCAGTTCCTCTGAGGTCATCTGGGTGATTTTCTCAAGGTGCTTTTTGCGATGCTCTATATTGGCCTGCTGAATTTGAGTGGTTACCATCTCAGGTAGAAACTCAGAGACTGCTTCTGCGATATGAAGACGCACTGTGATGACCCGTAGAGCCAGATCAGGTGCCTCTTGAAACAGGCTTTTGATATAAGCTTCGCCGTCCTGAAGTTTTTCACGACTGGAGAACTCATGGAACCAGTGATGGCGGGGCAAGTTGGTTTCTTTGAGCTGGCCTAGTACAGTACGAACGGCTTGATAGGTGAGGTAGCTGGTGAGCACCTGAGCCGTATCTTTCGCAATTCGCTTGAGATCCATATTGGAGGCATCTTAAAAGAAGTGTGCCGATAAATCCATTCTGTTGGCCATTGTCCCTTAAGGACGCTACAGAAACCGCTCTGCCTGATACCGCTACTCGGATTCGCTTGAGGGCCCTGGCAATCGACAAGGCCCCTGCGGCGCAGAAAACACCAATTAGATAGTATCTACGGTGTCGAACTCGAACTTGATCTCTTTCCAGAGCTCGCAAGCTGCGGCTAGCTCTGGTGACCACTGACAAGCTTCACGGATGATGTCGCCACCTTCACGAGCCAAGTTACGGCCCTCGTTACGGGCTTGAACGCAGGCTTCGAGAGCAACTCGGTTAGCCGTTGCACCTGGCGCATTGCCCCAAGGGTGACCCAAGGTACCACCACCAAACTGAAGGACAGAGTCATCGCCGAAGATTTCAACTAGGGCAGGCATGTGCCATACGTGAATACCACCGGAAGCAACCGCCATTACACCTGGCATGGACGCCCAATCCTGGGTGAAGTAGACACCACGAGACTTATCTTGCTCAACATAGTTCTCACGCAGCAGGTCAACGAAGCCCAACGTACCTGCGCGGTCACCTTCGAGCTTACCGACAACCGTACCTGTGTGGATGTGGTCACCACCGGATAGGCGTAAGCACTTCGCCAAGACGCGGAAGTGAATACCGTGGTTCTTCTGACGGTCGATTACCGCGTGCATTGCACGGTGGATGTGCAGCAGTACGCCGTTGTCGCGGCACCAGTGAGCCAACGTGGTGTTGGCCGTAAAGCCACCGGTCAGGAAGTCATGCATCACGATGGGCATTTCGAGTTCTTTGGCGTACTCGGCCCGCTTCATCATTTCTTCGCAAGTAGCGGCAGTCACATTCAGGTAGTGACCTTTGATTTCACCGGTTTCTGCCTGAGACTTGTGAATAGCATCGGCTACAAACAAGAACCTGTCGCGCCATCTCTGGAAAGGCTGCGAGTTGATGTTCTCGTCGTCTTTTGTGAAGTCAAGACCCCCTCGGAGACATTCGTAAACCGCACGGCCATAGTTCTTAGCGGAGAGGCCTAGCTTAGGCTTAATCGTACAGCCCAGCATTGGACGGCCATACTTGTTGAGGCGATCGCGCTCAACCTGAATACCATGAGGAGGTCCTTGGAAGGTCTTAACGTAAGCAACAGGAATCCGCAAGTCTTCAAGACGTAGGGCTCTGAGTGCTTTAAAGCCAAATACGTTACCAACCAAGGAGGTCAACAGGTTGGTGACAGACCCTTCCTCGAACAAATCAAGCGGATAGGCGACATAAGCGATGTACTGGTTATCTTCGCCAGGCACAGGCTCAATGTCATAGCAGCGACCACGATAGCGGTCCATGTCAGTGAGAAGGTCAGTCCATACAGTCGTCCAAGTACCTGTGGAAGATTCTGCGGCAACCGCTGCTGCGCACTCTTCGGGAGGCACGCCAGGCTGAGGCGTCATCCGGAAAGCAGCAAGAATATCTGTATCTCTAGGCGTGTAGTCTGGCGCGTAGTAAGTCAGCCGGTAATCCTGTACACCAGCATCGTAGCCAGCGCCCGACTTGGACTGAGTCTGTGAGTAGGACATATTTCCCTATTTCCTGTCTATTATTCTGTGTGAAACAAAGTAGATATTGACCGAACTTCATATATCTCCCTCTATCTATTTCATAGAAAGAGACAACCACCCAAGCCGTAGAAACTCAACGCTGACGACAGAATAGGGTCAGCAACGAGGATCCATAGCGATCTTGGAATCTTTGAAGTTCGAAGCGTGATTAACGATCTTCGTTTCAGTCCTGAGGCCGCTTTTAGAAGGGCTCAGAAAGCTGTAGAACGACCGCATCAATTAGGCTTGGGTGCTTTCAGATTTGAGCTGTGTCAGATAAACCTATGCTTTACAGAATACTATCAGGACACCGATAAGTTTACTTTTAGAAGTTCTGTATACCTTGATAAATAAAAATTATAGATCCCGGTATATATAGGCTTCAGCCGATTTCAGCGTTTTCACAAGCGCAGTATCATCTGTAACATTTTGTAAACAAAATGCTAAATAGATTATTACGTTTTTGTGCTCTATATGAGAGCGCTGCTTTGAGACTGGTCTGGGATCGTTCTGAGACTTTGTGCGCATCAGCTGAGATGAAGTGCCGCGCTGCAATTTAATCTCTGGTAAAAGATAATTGCGTTTCTTAAAAATATCCGCTTCCATAAGGAGAATTTAAGAATTGAGCCATTTATTGAAGTTGACGTTTCAGTACCTCTTCTGCTGGAACAATTTTCGTTAACGTCGCTCTCTTCCTGGGTACTTTGGGTCACAGCTATTACATCAGCGTTCTTTGTTTCGAGCGTCTGGATGCAGCTGACAAGTCGTCAGAGTCAGTCTTTAGAGGGTATTGTTGTGAGCCGTGCCAGAGTGAGCCGTGCCAGAGTAGGCCATATCAATGCGGTGGTCAAAAAAGCGACTACCTGCCTTGTTGGTGCGACGGTGCTGTGGGGGGCGTTTGCCATGGTAGGGGGCAATCCGCTGCGGGTGCAGTTCAATAACTTGGTGAATGCCCAGGTCTCGGCTCCGTCTGTCAGAATACCGTCTCGAACCCCGACTCTAGATACAGAGCGTAGCAGCGGCGCCTCGCCTGTGGGAGGCCAGCGGCCCAATCCTATTGCTCAAGACTATCGGATTGGCGCTTTGCAGGAAGATTTTACCGGCAACCTGTGGGTAGGCTCGCATCAGGGGCTATCTCGGATTGATGCTGAGACGGGCCGGGTGATTGCAGATGTGGCCGTGCCAAATCGCTTTATTGACGCGATGACGCAGGACAAAGTCGGGCGTATTTGGCTAGGCACACCTGAAGGTTTGGTGAGAGTGGAGCCCAGAATTAATAAGATTACGGCTCAGAACTACCGGCTCCCCTCTAATCGGGTGCTCTCTACGCTGGTCGATCAGCGGGGATTTCTTTGGGTCGGTACAGACCGGGGCCTAGCGATGATTAGTCCAGATGAAGGTCTGCTGATGACGACTATTCAGGCGCTGCCAGGGGTGAGTGCGAATGCGTTGGGATTGGCCCCAGATGGCAATCTTTGGGTGGGGACACTAGAAGGACTTGTCAGGGTAGATACTGCTTCCGCCTATGTGACAGATGAGGTGACAGACCTGCCGGGACGCTCGGCGCAGGCGATGGCGGTTGGGCCTCAAGGCGATGTTTGGGTGGGCACACCGACTGGCCTGCTGGTGGTAGATAGTCGTACTGGGCAACTGCTGCGTTCGGTTACTCAGCTGCGTGGTCAGGACGTTAGATCGATCGCATTTGATTCCTCACAGAGTCTTTGGGTCGGCACCCGCGACGGTTTGTTTAAGCTCAATCCTTACAACGGTGCGATTGTGGGACAGGTGCCGAATCTACCTTCGGAGCACGTGTTGGCTATTTCGCCAGATACAGGTAACAAGATTTGGGTGGGTACGACTGAGGGCTTGGCCTGGGTCAGCCGGACGACTGGGCGCGGAACGCCGCACGGCACAATTGTGAGTGACGTTGGCGCACAATAATAGTCTTAGCCTTATGGCCTCAGTCCTCTCTTTTTAAGTCACACTGGAGTGGTTGGCTGGTTTGTGTTGAGGGAGAGACGCTGATGATTGTGAATGTGCATCAGTTTGCGCAGTGGAAGCTAGAGGGCAAAGCGATCGCAGTCCTCACAGCCTGGGATTATATGTCTGCGCAAATCGTTGAAAAGGCAGGTACAGATATTGTCTTGGTCGGTGATTCGATGGCGATGCCGGTCATGGGCCACGAAACGACGCTGCCACTAACGCTAGATGAAATTTTGCACCATGCCAAAATGGTAAAACGGGCAATCTCCAACAAGCTTGTCGTTGTTGATTTGCCTTTCTTGACCTACCATGCCAGCCATGCGGCTGCGCTCCTAGCGGCTGGGCGGGTCGTGAAAGAAACTGAGGCCCAGGCCGTGAAGATGGAAGGTGGCTACCCCGACATGGTAGAAACCATTGCGAAAGTTGTGCAAGCAGGCATTCCGGTGATGGGGCATGTGGGATTGACGCCGCAGTCTGTGTATCAGTTTGGCAGTTTCCGCAAACAGGGAAAGACTGCTGAAGATGCTGAGCGAATTTTGAAAGAGGCGATCGCACTGGAAAAAGCGGGCGTTTTTGCCATCGTGCTAGAACATATCCCTGCTGACCTGGCACGGAAAATTAGCCAGACGCTCTCTGTCCCAACGATTGGCATTGGTGCGGGCCCTGATTGTGATGGGCAGGTGCTCGTGACCTCTGATTTATTGGGCCTTTCGGAGTGGCAGCCACCGTTTGCGAAACCCTACGTGAATTTGAGAGAGCAGGGGATTAGCGCAGTTCAGCAGTTTTGCGAAGAGGTGCGATCGCATCGATTCGGCGTGACCTAAGCGCAAATAAGGACGGACGGCAAACCCATGACGAAACAAGACCTGATCGAGCAGCTGTCGCTCGTCGAACACGTTGAGGGCGGCTACTTCTCAGAAACGTATCGGGCAACCGAAGAGATGAAGACGCCCAGAGTCGGTGGTGATCGCTCCGTAATGACCTCCATCTACTATTTGTTGACTGACGATCGGCCTATCGATCACCTGCATCAGAATCAGTCGGACATCATGCATTACTTTCAGGCAGGTTCCGCGATTACCTACATTTTGGTGGATCTGGAAGGAAACTTGAGCCGGGTGAAACTGGGAATGGCGATCGCCGATGGCGAAGTGCCTCAGCTGCTGGTACCTAAGGGGTACTGGAAAGCTGCCGTTTTGGAGTCGGGCGAATATGGCTTGCTCGGCGAAGCGGTTGCGCCTGGGTTTGACTATCGCGATATGACCATTGCCACCGCCGAAGCAATTCGCACTCAATTTCCATTGCTGTGGGACGAGCTATCGCCGTATGTCAGAGCCTGAATATCAGCAAGTGGCAAACAATAGCTAAAGGCTCAAACGCTCTCGTACAGTACGCTCACCGGAGAATCAAAAACGTCTATACATATGCATTGGCGAAATGTATGGCATAGGAAGGTTTTGAGCTGTTTATATTAATTCATTGAAGATAAGCTAATCAGAGCTTACGCAAACACCTCTAAACGGAAAGACTATGATTGCAACCAGCACCCGCGTACCCGATACCGCGCCCAACGCTAACCGCGACTACAAAGTTGCTGACATCACCTTGGCCGACTGGGGCCGTAAGGAAATCGCCATTGCTGAAGGCGAGATGCCTGCGCTGATGACCATTCGTGCCAAGTACCGCGACAGCAAGCCTCTGGCGGGTGCCAAGATTATTGGCTGCATTCATATGACTATCCAGACAGCGGTTTTGATTGAAACGCTGTGTGAGTTAGGTGCGGAAGTTCGCTGGTCTTCTTGTAATATTTTCTCGCCTCTGGTCCATGCGGCCGCAGCGAGCGCAGCTTCTGGCATTCCTGTTTTTGCCTGGAAAGGTGAAACTGAAGAAGAGTACATGTGGTGCCTAGAGCAAACTTGCCGTGACGGTGCAGGCGAGCTATGGAATGCCAACATGATCTTGGATGATGGCGGTGACCTCACAGGCTACATCCACGAAACCTACCCTCAGATGCTAGAGAGCATTCACGGCGTTACTGAAGAAACAACAACAGGCGTTCACCGTTTGTTTGAAATGTTGGAGAAAGGAGAACTAAAAGTTCCTGCTATCAACGTTAACGACGCTGTTACTAAAACAAAGAACGACAACAAGTATGGCTGTCGCCACAGTCTTAACGACGCCATCAAGCGCGGCACCGACCACCTAATGGCAGGTAAAAAGGCACTCGTTATTGGCTACGGCGATGTCGGTAAAGGATCTGTTGCTTCTCTGCGCCAGGAAGGCATGATTGTTAAAGTCGCTGAAGTGGATCCTATCTGTGCAATGCAGGCTTGCATGGACGGGTTTGAAGTCGTTTCTCCTTACAAAAACGGCCAGAACGACGGTACCGTAGACAGCATTGACAAAGATCTACTGGCCAACATTGATCTTGTAGTTACTGCAACTGGCAACTACAACGTCTGTGGTGAGAACATTCTGAGAAACCTTAAGCCCAGCGCCGTTGTCTGCAACATCGGTCACTTTGACAACGAAATCGACACCGCCTTCATGCGTAAAGAGTGGCGTTGGCAAGAGGTAAAGCCTCAGGTTCACCAGGTCTATCGCTCTGACGACGAAAAAGACTTCTTGATTCTTCTTTCTGAAGGTCGCCTTGTGAACTTGGGCAATGCGACTGGTCACCCTTCTCGCATTATGGACGGCTCTTTTGCCAACCAGGTGCTCGCTCAAATTTTCCTCTACGAGCAAAAGTTTGCAGATATGAACGAAGATGAGAAAGCGCGTGCGCTTAGCGTCAAGCTACTGCCGAAGAAGCTGGACGAAGAAGTGGCCCGCTACATGGTTGAAGGCTTTGGCGGCACAATCACGACCCTGACTGAAGAGCAAGCTGACTACATTCACGTTCCTGTAGAAGGCCCCTTCAAAGGTGAGAGCTACAAGTACTAGATTTTAGCGAGCGCTAAGCTCGGCTAAATCACAATAAAGCCGCCCGTTGCTCATGCAGCAATAGGCGGCTTCTTGTATGTAGCTTTTGAAGAGTTGCTTGAATGAGTAGAATGGGTGTAGGCTTTATCGTTGCGATCGCTGTTAAAATGCACCGATGCTAAGGTACAGCAGTGAAGTATGTTTCCACAAAGTCATGTTACCGGGCAGGCCATTCTCCAAGCTAAATTCCCAGTCATCATTCCACCACGCGAAAAAGGAGGGAGCCATTATGACCCACGTATCTATGCCTCCTGCCTCTTCTGCAACATCAACAATGGCCGATCTCTATAGGCGTCTGGCTAAGCTTGGCCTGTCCAAAAAGTATTTGCAAACCAACATCCTCCCCGACTGGTGGACCGATGAAGTCGATCAAACCCCAGGTGTCTTTACGCAAGGTGCGCTCTACCTCTCTAGGCGACTCAATCTCGATATAGATTCTTTGCTAATAGAAGACACGCCTCGCTTTATCAGTAGCGCCCATCCTAAATTCAAAACCACAGAGGGCACCCACCTCACCGCGCTAAAAGCCTCTGAATCGATCGCTAGCTGCGTTGCAGAAACGATTGCTGACGCCTGCCCAAGGCCCTATCAGGATATTACTCAACTATCTGTTGCCCAAATTCGACATCAGATTTTGAGCGATCGCCCCAGCGTAGACCTCACTGGCCTACTTCAGTTCTGCTGGTCGCAAGGCATCCCGGTCATTCACTTCGCTCAGTATCCTGCCGCTCTACAGCGCTTTCATGGAATGGTGAGCGCCCTCAATAGTCGCCCTGTTATCGTCATCAGCCGTAGAGAGCGCTCCCCAGCTTGGCTTTTGTTTATCATTGCGCACGAGCTAGGCCATATCTTGCGCAACCACCTCAACCCAGACGGCTTCATCGTTGATCAAGAAATTCAGCTTACTAGCGATGATGTCGAAGAAAATGAAGCTAACCAAGTGGCTGCCGAGCTGTTATTAGGTCGCGCTGGTATTAGCTACGACCTATGGAATAAATTCTTAAAAGGGGAAACCCTGGCTGCTAAGGCTCAACAATTTGCACAAGAAAGCCGGAACGATCCTGGCGTTATTGCGATAAACATTGCCTGGAACCGCGCCCAAAGAGCAAAGACACAACAGGAGAAGAGTATTGCTTGGGCGACTGGGATGAAAGCGCTAAAAATTTTAGAGCCCAATGCAAATGCACCCGCTCAAATCAATCAATATCTGCGCCAATCTATGGATTGGGAGTCTCTTAGAGCAGAGTCTCAAGAATATGTAGTTAAAATGCTGGGGCCTTTCTCCGACGCTGAATAATGTTTTCAATAGCAGTATCGATTTCGATACAAAGGGAGCTTCAAGAAAAACTGAAGCAAATTTCAGGACTTTAAGTGACTACAGGCTTTATTGACAACGACATTTTGCTAAAGCTAGTTGCTTTTCAACTCCTTGAAGAAGCGATAGATAGCCTGGGCCTCTCCCAAAAATCGCTACAGGTGTTACCCGCTGCTCGTTTCATGTTGCTGCGTAATCGCAACCGCCAGGAATATAGCAAAGATGTATTAGATAGCGCGATCGCCTTCGTAGAACAGTGCCAAACCATTACCACAAGCCAGTTACCTACTCTAAAAGACGTTCCGAGTGAGTACAAGCAGCTCGCCCCCTTTAAGCAGATAGACGCGGGAGAGACAGACTTGATTGTCGCAACTGCCAACACCACAGATTTTTTATTGCTCAGCGGTGATAAAAGGTGCTTTAAGGCGCTACCCAACATTCCAGTCCCTATTTACGCTCGGCTAAAGGGCAAGGCCATTTGCCTAGAGCAAATCATTTTGAAGCTGATCGATGTATTGGGATTCGAGGAAGTTTGTACTCGCATTACACCCGCTACTCACCACGATAAAGCTATTTACTTGTGCTTTGGCTATTCGCGCCCTGCGCCAGAAGCACAAGTTCGCGCAGCGCTCCAAAGCTGCATTGACGAAATTCATACCGTTGCCCCTGGCTTGCTCGCAAAACTCTCTTAAGCTGCTCTACGAGCGCACTGTACCCAGTACCCATCTGTATGACTACACTTTCAATATCAACATGTTCAAAGTTTGGGGCGGCTGCAGTGCCCGCGCAGTGATGATAAATTGATGAGCGATCGCACCAAAGTGGACAGTTGATATGTATGGTGCGTTTACTACAGTGGCTTTATCTAAGTTGATAATCTTGATAAATAGCGTCTTCACAGCAGCTTGTAAGCTCACACCGGTTGCTATATTGCTATAGATCTTTTACTTTTTTTGTCGAGTCTTCCGCATGGCTAAGCTATCTGTCGAGCTTCAAAAATACTTCCTCAGCGATGCGGCCAACGGCACAGATAGTAGGACTCCGACTGGTGGCAGGGTGAATAGTCCGACGGCGGCCTCAGCAGAAAGCTTTAGCAGTCAGTCGTATCCTGCTGCAAAGCCTAAGGACGTGACGCTCAACGAGATTTTAGAGATTGCTGGCGAGCGGACGTTTGGCTTCTTTTTCGTATTACTTTCTTTGCCATCAGCACTGCCGATACCGGCCCCAGGATACTCTACGCCGTTTGGGATTGTGATGTTTTTGCTGGCAGTGCAGCTGATCATTGGCCGCGATCAGCCTTGGCTACCAGAAAAGTTTCGTAAGAAAGGATTTGACCGACAGAAAGTTCAGGGTGTAATTCAGAAAGGGATTCCCTGGCTACAAAGGATTGAGCTGATAGCCCGCCCTAGGCTAACGTCTGTTTGTACCAGTCGGTTGGGGCAGATGGTGATTGGGGTAGCGATCGCACTTATGTCCATCTCCATGATGATTCCTATTCCATTGACCAATACCGTGCCAGCTATAGGCATTTTTATCACCGGCTTTGGTCTGCTCGATGACGATGGCGCAATTAGCCTCGGTGGCATCACGATTTGCGCCGTGAGCGCCGCAGCAACTACTACCATCCTGTACTTGCTAGCTTCGCTCGGTTTTGAAGGAATGATGGAGGCTGTAGATGCTGCCAAAGATTTGATTGACCTGTAGCGTCACTCCTCAGCTTAAAAGGCTGACGTCATAGGTGTTGTCGTCGAAAAGTGACTGTGAGTGCTTCAAGTACCGGACGGTTGGTTGACACGCAAGTCGGTTAGAGGCGAATCGGCGACTTTGTATACACTAAGGCTATGTCGAAACTGTGATTGAGCTTGAGGCCGCTTGCCATGCCGTCCCCTTTTCCCGGAATGGACCCCTATTTAGAGCGCCCGGCAGTGTGGGCCTCGTTCCATAGTAAGTTTGTCGTCATGCTGGCGAATGCCATCGAAGAGAATTTGTCCGCGCAATACTACGTAGAAGTAGAGACGAGAACCTATACAGATGACGGTTCAGATGGCGTGATGATTGGAATTCCTGATGTCGTGATCACAAATGATAGGTCGCGCCAGCCTGAGCTAACGCAGGCACAGATTGCGACACAGGTGCGGCCTCAGCAAGTTATTGTTCCTATGCCAATAATGGTCAAAGAGCGCTATCTGGAAATTCGTGATATCGACAACAATAAAGTCATCACGGTGATAGAGCTACTTTCTCCTAAAAATAAAGCTGCCGGGAGTGGACGGATAAGCTACGAGAAAAAACGGCAGAGTGTTCTGAGCAGCAGTGCTCATCTGGTTGAGATAGACCTTTTGCGAGCAGGCAAGCCAATGACAATGCTCGGGATAGATAGCCACAGCGCTTATCGCATCTTGGTGAGCCGTAGCTCGCAGAGACCTAATGCTGCCCTGTATAGTGTTGCTCTTTGGCAACGGCTCCCCGATTTACCTATTCCACTCCGCTCGGATGACGAAGCTGTTGTTGTTTCTCTTCAGCCGGTGCTTGATACGCTCTATCGAAAAGGTCGCTATGCTAACCGAATTGATTATGAGCAGTTGCCACCCTCACCCAACCTCTCGGTTGATGAGCAGAACTGGCTTGCAACGGTTATCGCTCAATAAAAATGCTGGGAAAATGTGAGCCATGCTCAAATCCAATAGCAAATTGCTGAATTATGTAGCAAGTGGGCTGTGACGCTTTATCTCACCGGACTATTTGGGCTACCTGTTCTTGCTGCTGAACTATTGTGTGATTTGGATCACGCCGTAAGTCAGGGTACAGAAAATTGCTAACTGCATTGCTTCGTCGTCGGGTTCGCTCTTTCGTGATTGCTTTTCTGTTCCTGAGTAGTTTGCTGGTGACGAGCATTGGGTTTGTTGGTGATAGTGCTTCTGTTGCGATCGCCCAAACCTCACCTCAACGATTTCTTACAGAAGGTATCGAGTCGACCGTGTTAGACAATGGTCTGACGGTGCTGATGAAGCCCGTTCGCTCTGCGCCTGTGGTAAGCATTCAGGTCGCCTACGGTGTTGGCCCTGTTGATGAGGAAGGCGGCGAGAGCGGCCTTTCTCACCAGGTAGAACATATGCTGTTTAAAGGGACAGAAGAGCGGCCTATTCAGTTTGGTCGCTTGTTCAGTGCGCTGGGCAGTGAGTTCAATGCGTTTGTTGCTGATGACCAAACGATTTATTTTAATACGGTCGGTAGAGAGAAGCTGAATGCGATTTTGACGCTAGAAGCAGATCGGATGCTGAACGCACAGATGACGGCTGAAGAACTAGATACTGAAAAGCAGGTTGTTATTTCTGAGCTGCAAGGATATGAGAACAATCCAGGCTATCTCTTAAGCCGAGCGGTAATGCAGGCCGCCTATCCTGATAGGGCCTACGGTCAACCGATTGGCGGCACGACAGCAGCTGTAGAAGGCTTTACTCAAGCGCAAGTAGCCGCTTTTTATGAAAAGTATTATAGCCCCAGTAATGCGGCACTGATTATCGTTGGAGACTTTGACGTCAATGCCACGCTAGGTACGATTGAAACCTTGTTCGGCTCGCTAGCGAATCCAGAAACTGCCACGCCTAGACCTACGGGCCTGATCGAACCGGCAGAGGCCATTCCCATGACTGCGCAGACAGGGCCGCTGGTTCTACAGCTGCCTGGTGCGCTTCCTCTAGTAGAAGTCGTGTTTCCGCTGCCTAACTTTACTCATCCAGATTCACCAACGATTGATGTGTTAGACACGCTGCTGACTCAGGGCAGATCGTCTCGGCTGTATCAGGCGTTAGTCGATACTGGGATTGCTAACTCGGTGGGCTCTATTCCTAAACAGTTGAGAGAGCCAGGCTGGTATACCATTCAGGCGGTAGGTAAACCCGGTCAGTCGCCAGAAGCTGTTTACGAAGCCCTGCAACAGGGTTTGGCGCAGGTGATGACACAGCCTGTAGATCCTTCTGAAGTTGCTAAGGCAAAAGAACAATACAAAGCGCTATTTGGATTTCTCTCTCAAGAAATTACTAGCCAGGGAAGGCTGTTGGGCTTAGTGCAGACAACTGCTGGTGACTATCGGGCAATAGATGACTATTTGGCGGCCATTGAGGCTGTAACGCCTGAAGATGTTTTGCGTGTGGCGCAGGCCTATCTAAGTTCGGATAAGGCTGTGGTTGGCTTTTTTGAGCCCACGGTGAATGCGCCACAGCCGCCGCCGAGCGTGGGAACTGAGCCAGCCGAAAGATTTGCCCCAGAAGCGCCAGTGAGTCCTGCGGAAGTTGCGGAATATTTGCCACCGCTTACGGATAACGCCGTTGCAGTCAATCAAGCACTGCCCGAAAAAGTGGTGTTAGAAAATGGCCTACAGGTGTTGCTATTGCAAGACAATGGTGCGCCGACGGTAACGATGAGCGGCTGGGTAGATGCGGGCGATCGCTACGACCCGGATGGTAAAGCTGGCACGGCACTTTTGACCGCTGTTAATCTTGCGAGTGGAACGGACAGTAAAGACGCGCTAACACTGGCGCAAACAACAGAAGGTGAAGGCATTCAATTCTCTGCGGAAACAGATCTTGATGGCGCAAATTTGAATATGAGTATGCTCTCAGAAGACCTATCGCTGGGCTTAGAAACGCTGGCGGATGTGCTTCAAAATTCTGTTTTTCCAGACGATATGTTTACGCTGACACAACAGCAGTTGGGTGGACAAGTTGCTGCCTCACTGACGAGCCCAGCTGGTGTGAGTAGCCGCGTGTTTCAGCAAGCGGTCTATCCAGAAGCGCACCCGGCGCATCAGGTGACAAGTCTTGAAAGCGTGGGCGCGATCGCACCCACCGACTTACAGACCTTCTACAATCAGCACTATCGCCCGGACAACACAATTATCACCTTCGTCGGAGATTTTGACTCGATTCAATTAAAATCACAGCTGACGCAGGTCTTTGGAGACTGGCAATCAGAGGGCGCAGCGCCTACTGCTGTGATTCCTTCGGTCCCTTTACCCGAAAGCAGCGTTCGCCTGAAAGAGACTTTAGTGGGGAGCTCAGAAGCGGTAACAATTATGGGCTACAACGCGATCTCCCGTGACGATCCTCGCTTCTATGCTTTGAGCGTTGTAAATGAAGTGCTAGGCGGCAGTGCCGTTTCTAGCCGTCTGGGAGATAGCTTGAGAGATCAGCAGGGACTGACCTATGGTGTGACCAGTCAGATTCAGTCGGGAACAGAGAGTGGTCCGCTGATCATTTCTATGCAAACCGCCCCCGAAGATGTAGAGCAGGCAGTGGACAGTGCGATCGCTGTTCTACAACAGATTAAAACCGAGGGCATTACCGCTGAAGAGCTACAAAGCGCAAAGCGGTCGATTGCCGATCGCTATCCTATACGGCTAGCTGAGCCTGGTTTCTTGTCCTTCAGTTTGCTGAGAAATACCGTGAATCAACTCGATGAGAGAGAGATTCAGACGTACCCTGAAAAAATTCAGGCCGTGACCTTAGCAGACGCTCAGGCTGTGATTGAAGACTTCATTCAACCCGACAAGCTGGTGATTGTGACAGCTGGGCCAAACACGTGATAGCTGCAATAGGACTGGTTCACCGCAACTGAGCCAGCTTGACTCAGTTGCGGTGAGCCTTATGTGCTTTAACGCGTAAAACCCTAGCTTTTTTTCCGCAGTGGGCCGCTGATAGCCGCGCCTAAAAGATAGCCCACAATACAGATCAACAGTCCGTAGATATTGACGCCTAGATCTAGCGCGTATTTCCCACTGCCAATACTGAGTGCTGTTGGAAATATCGCACTGCCGGTGGCGCTTTCTATCACGCGGATAATGCCGAAGGCAAGCCCTGGCCAGAAGGCGAGGTGAAAGCTAAGCGGGCCCGCTTTACGAACAAAAGCAAGGAGAAAAATTGGGGCAAGACCCATCACCATGGTGCCGCTGATGGTGGTGGCTTGAATGATGGCGGGGCCGACTTTGTCACCCATATAGATGCTGAAAAGTGGGATGTTGCCAAGGAGTGCGATCGCCACAATCCACCAGCGACCTAACTTGGCTTGCCCTTCTGTCGGCACACCGCGTCGGTTACCCCAATCGCGGGCGGCGGCTTTGGCCACGCTAGAAAACGTAGAATCTAGCGTGGAGCCTGCGCTCGTGAGCATGATGGCGTTAAACACCAGCAGCATGGGCAGGCCAAACAGGGCAGGTACGCTCTGGGTAGGAGAGCCGGCTAAACCGTTTGCGCGTGCGTACAGTCCGACTGAGCTAAAGAGTAGTATAAAGCCGCCGCTGATGATGCCTGCGAGGATAAAGCCTTTCACCATGACTTTAGGTGACGTGATAAAGGCGCGATCGGTCATCACTGGATCGTGGAAGGGATAGCTGAAAATTTGTACAGCCGCAAGCCCACAGAAGGTAAGCCCGGCCATTGTCGTTTCGCTATCGACAGTTGGCAGCCCGTTGTTGGCAAATCCTGGACCCAGCGTGACTAGGATAACGACTAGCAGGATGGCTGCTAGCAACATTTGAGCGCTGTCTGTTAGCAGGCTAGACCGCAAGCCCCCAATCAGGCTGTAGTAAACGGTGAAGGCAGTGACAAGCGCAGCGGCCAGCCAGTAGCCAGTGGAGCCTTCCGCGCCAAAGTAGAGAGAAAATACTTTGGTGTTTGACCAGACTTCGTTGAGGAGGCGAATGGCGATTGCCAGTAAGAATAGCTTGGCGCAGACTTTGCCATACCGGTTGACTAAAAATTCGGGGATTGAGCGGTGCCCGCCGACGGTGCGGATATAGTAGAGTGCGATCGCTGCTGTTACAAAGCTCAGGTAATAAATTGCGTAGCCAATGCCGCCGGTAATACCGAACGAATTTCCCAGGCTGGCCGCATTGTCGATCGACTTGGCAAAAATCCAGGAAATGGCCGCGCTCGATACCAGTAGCCATAGCCCAGGAGACTGCCCTTTGCTTGACTGTCCCTGAAAGAATTCTACAGCCGAAACCTTGTCCGGCGTTGTCTTTTTAACTAGTCCAAATATCAAAAAGCCATATCCGGCTAAAAGCGCCCAGGTTAGGGTTTGTGATAGCTCCATTCGTTAGATAGATCTCCATTTGACAGAGAATTACTATATCGAATAAGAGACTGTATTCTGTGAGATGTCGCTGAGCAACTCGACAGATGCTGTGGCGTAGAACCGACTTGTATAGGTTTTCTCATACAGTTTTTTTACAGGGCAGACCATGGAACGGCGCAAATTTCTCGATGTTCTCGCTTGGATTTGTCTCGCAGACAGACGTGTTTTGTGTGCTCGTACTCAAGGTAACGAAGTCTTTTATCTGCCAGGTGGAAAACGAGAGCAAGGTGAATCTGACTGGGAAGGACTATCGCGCGAGGTGAAAGAAGAGATCAGCGTGGACCTAATTGAAGCAACGTTTGTTGAAGCCTTGATCGTTGAAGAGGCTGCTCATGGTTTTGTAGTGCCAACCTGGGTGAAAATGAAGTGCTTTTGGGCCGCGTATGAAGGTGCGATCGCACCTTCTGCGGAAATAGAAGAAATTGCCTGGCTAAGCATGGCAGACATCGAAAAATGCGCCCCAGCCAATCAGCGGGTGCTTGAATATCTGTTTCAACAAGGGTTGATTGATTAATTGGCTGAGTGAGTGAGTGAAGAGCTAACAAATTGTGGATAGCTGTTACCGGTATTGGCTCACGATACCGTCTTACGCCATGCGCTTACGATGCTTGAGCAACATTCTTGCCAGTAATTTTAATTCCAGACTATGGACGCTGAAAATCCTTAATTTTTCTTTGTTCTTTCTATCACATTCAAGTCTGACATCCATTGACCTCTTTACTAAATTCTGGAAAACAATGTCCGCAAGCTAGAAGCTGAAATTACTGAGCCATATGCCAAAAGTATTGCAACAAATAAGTTTCGTAACAGCCGCATAAAATCTGGAAAGTAGCTACAAATAAGTTTCGTAACAGCCGCATAAAATCTGGAAAGTAGCTTTTACGCACTGACAGTTTGTTGATCATGAGTTTCATAAGTAAATTATGTTATAAAAAATGTTGAATTCCATTCTTTTTGCGTGAATAAACTTAGGTAGTGCTTATATAATTCGGCGGAAATATACATGAGGACATGTACTGAATGACGAAGTTCCTTTTCTCAGGCTCGTCGGCTCTCTTTTTGCTGACAGCTTCTCTTTTTATCGGCGGCAATGTTGTTAACGGTAACACCCACGCACACGAAGTTGGTCACGCTGGCACAACCCTCTCGCCACCAACACCGTCATCCTCATCGGTCAATAATGTAGCCAGTGATGCAAACAGCCATTACGCCTTTGATGACTCTGACCGTGCGCTGACACAATCCTTTCAAGACGTGCGCTACCAAGAGTTAACTCAGGCGGTTGATAACTTTTTTGCCACGCTAGATGATGCTCAGCGTGATGCAGTTGTTCTTCCCTTTGACGATCCCTTCCGAACCCGAGCCTTCTGTTACGTACTCGCCCGTTGCAATGACGAGTATGTCGGTCTCCAAATGCAAGACCTCAACTCGGCCCAAAAGATTGCCCTTAATAATCTTTTGATGAAAAGCTTCAGCGGCTCAGGGTATGCCAGAGCGATTCAGACCATGAACCGTGAATGGCTAGTTGAAGAAACTGAAAATGCCCACCGCGCTGATCCTGAAAACTATCCAACAGTCGGTAGCCCACTAGTCGCTGAGTGGACGCCGCCGCCGAAGCGAGCTGCGCCTAACTAC
>CALDSK010000187.1 GCA_937911865.1 uncultured Synechococcus sp. | reverse complement strand
GGGGGGGTGTGGCTGCTGCGTTTCTCGGGGCTTTCTGTTTGCCTTTCCCGCCCCTCCCCCTCTCTGCGCGCGGGCCCCCGGGGTAACTTCTAGTTCTGGCTCCGGGGTCAGCTCGGGTTCTGGGGTGGGCGCTGGCTCGTCTAGGCCTCCAGCGAGCAGGCTGAACATGTCGGCGCGATCGCTTTTCGTTTTTTCACTTTTCGTGGCTTTGGACTTAGGCATTATTCTGAATCTCCTTTCCCAGTTGTTCGTACTCTTTCCAGGCTTCTTGGGCGCGGCGGTCGGCTACATCGCAGACGGCGACACCTGCGAGGGCCGCTTTTTTGAAGGCGGAGAGTTGTCTAATCGATTGCTTGAAGATGGGGATATTGCGGCTCTCGAATAGTTCGCGGGCTCCTCGATTACTGCCAGTCTCTCGGCTATCTAGTTTGGTGAGCAGCACTGAGTAATCGGCTTTGAGTTGGCGCACGGATTTAATCGTTGAGACCAGGGCGTCTAGGGCCAGGGCGTCGGCGGTCGTTGGCAGGATGAGCAGGTCGCAGCCTTTCGCTAGGACTTCTAGTTGGCGGGCGTCGGGGTAGCCTTTAGTGTCGATGATGATATGTTCGGCTTTGCGCGAGGCCATCGCGCTCGCTTCAAAGTCGCACACTTCAAACGGCAGGTCGCCGCGTTCTGCCCAGCTCAAGGAGGAGCGGTTGGGGTCGCCATCGACTAGCAAGGTCGGCTCTCCGGTCTCACTGAAAAATTTGGCTAGGTGGAAGGCGGTTGTCGTTTTGCCTACCCCCCCTTTGAAACTCGCTACCGTTACGATCATCTGCGGATGCCTCCTTTGCGGAAGAACTCTGGGGTCATGGGTGCGGAATATAAATCGCTTTTGTTTATACTACTGTTTACTTGTTATTTTGGATAACTTTTTTACTTAGTTATATAAGTAGTTTTGTTATCCGTTTACGCAGTTAGGCTAAAAGAAGAAAAATTGGGAGTGGCCCATGAGAGATGGCATTACCCGTTTACGCAGTTAATTTAGGACACATTAGGCTGTTTGGATAAGGTAGTTGGGTTAGGCGTTTACGCAGGTAAGTGGAAGAAAGGGGCGATCACAAGACACTCCTGCGGGACGATCGCACATGCGGGAGTGATGTGACGGGTAATAGGGTTATCTGTTTACGCGGATATTAGGACGAGAAATGAATGACGAGGAGCGATCGCTTTCTGAGGAAATGGCTCTATCCGCGTAGGGAGATGATGTGTTTACGCGGGTAATTCTTTAGTCGTGTAGGGTTAAGGACGACTGTGAGAATGGTCGAAAGCATTGATGTTGAAGGGGTTGAAAAGAAAGGATTGAGGCGATCGCACTCAGAATAGATAGATGAATTGAGCTGAGTAGAGTAGGGAATGCAGGACTCGGGTAAGTGGGTAAACGTATGGGCAGATTACTCAGACTTGGGGGAAGGGCGTTTACTCGTTTATTGAATGGGCTTTCATTAAGTGCGTAAACGGGTAAGTAAGTAGTCTGTTTATACGGGTGGCTGAGTAGAGAGGTTACGCAAAGAGGTTGGAATCTATGGGTAGTTGGGTGGATCGGGTAGTTGGCGTACTTGCTTAACTGGGGAAATGGGTAAGGGGATTATGCGCGTAAACGGGTTGCAGGAGGGTTAGATAGGCGGTTATATGTTCATCTGCGTAAATGGGTAAGAGATATGCAGGTGGGGTTGTAGTGCTATTCGTTTACGCGGGTAAGTGAGTAGCTTTATTGTCGCGTAACTTAGCTATCCATTTAAGTGGGTAAACGGATAATCTAGGGTATGATGGATGTAGTTCGATCATGCGTGGATACCTGGTTAGGTCAGTAGGTCAGGCGGCAGGCGGACAAAACATTCTTTCTACCAGCCAAAATAGACTGACTCAGACTAAACTCAGACTATGTTTAGTTCATGTCCCTATGGCGCGTCGTAAAAACCTTGACTGTCAGCGCTGTGCAGCCGATTCTATTGAGGTCGCTCAAGCCAAATCCTGCTGGAATACTGAGAAGCCTCAGGTGTGCCACTCCAGGCGGGCCTATTACAAAAAGCACAGCGTTAATAAGGCTAAGAAGCGCTCTAAGCAACGGAGCGACCGGGTTAAGCAGGTTAAAGAACTTGATATTCCGCTCTTTGGGGTGAAGACGACACCTGAGGTTCTCATGACTTTCTATCGCGACAGAGCTGATGGGCCGATTCATGCGATCTCGTTCTCGGTGCTTGAAGACGGGGAGGCGATCTCCTCAGTGAAGCCCATTCATCTCAAGGGCGTGCCGCAGTCTAAGTTGCGTAAGCACATAAAAAATGTACTGGGCGTGCTTAATGCTCAGTTCGGCCAGGAGTTGCCTGTCAGTAAAGACAAGCTGCCTGTGAAGCTGTGTCCTCTCTGCCTGGATAAGGAAGGTGGGTAGTGGGAAGGGCACGGCACAGGAGGCTCTCGGAGCAGCAGTTGGCGGCAGCGGTGGAGAAGGCCACTCGCTGGCGGTTGGCGGTTGAGGATAGGGTTAGGGCAGAAGGCGTGGGGGAGAAGGCGTTCTTTTCTGAGGTCTTTAGACTCGCAGGGGAAGGGATTGAAACGGATGTAGATGGGTTTTGCGATCGCGCTCAAGATGTATTTGAGGAGATTGAGGCTCACGGGCAAGAACCTCAGCTCGACGACGATTGGCTCGGGGAACTTACGGGCGAGAACGACAGCTTCTACTTCTCGACTGACAGCATTGTTAGTGAGCTGGAAAAGCTGCCAAGCAGGAAAAGGGGTAGGAAGCAGAAACTACCCGATGAAGCTCAGGTGGTACAGACAGTCGAGGAGGCCATTGCCTCAGTGGAAGATGCCCTCAGGGTCGCTCATCACGAGAACCCTCATGACTGGATACAGAGGATCTTAAAGGCGCTGGAACATAGCAAAGGCACGATGGGCTTCTGGAAACTAAAGGAAGTGACTCGGCTCTCTACCGGGGCGCTCTTTCTTGGGCTGCTGCTCGGGCAAGAGAACTGGACGTTACAGCAACAAGAGTTCTACGGGGAGGTGGTAGTGAAACTTAGATAAGAGAAGAAAGATTACTCGGGTAAATGCGTAATCAGATAAACACGTAATCGCATAAACGGGTAAGCCAGAAAGAATGCCGATGGAGGGACATCAAAGCTGAGCGATGAATGGGCAGCCAGATTAGGGGGCTGGCGCTGCTACGAGATAGCACCCACAAAGACTATTCGTGTTACTTCTTGGGAAAGGCAAGGAAAGTAACACGAATAGATGATGAGAAAGTGATGTTTTGCTCTAGGCGCTGAAGATCTTCGATAGTGTTGTCAAGCGGAGTGAAAGGCGCGGCTACACCTGCTGGCAACCTGGGAACCTAGTTAACATAGGTATTACATGTGTTGTTAGATGGTGTAAAGCTTCTCTTCAAGGTAACGATGCAGTACGAGCTAATCGACCCAAAACCGCCCAGAGAACAGTATGGTGAACTGATCTTGCCGTACAAGGCCATTAGAATTGTCTCTAGCATTGGTGAGATTCTGACACTATCAGCTAGCGATGCAGACAATCCTGATTGTCCTGGTAATGTCTGTGGTGTATTCACTAGACGGTCTCCATCTGGATTTATAGATGGACCCTTCATCGAATATCGAGATGACAATGGCGACACCGATATTATGCCGTTTGGCCAAATGGATGAAGCTGTCCTATTTTGCGAAGAGGATTAGACAAGTTTAAAAAGTCACGTCTATAGTTCAGACATTGAATACTACGCACGTACGTCCAGGCTCTTCAGCGTTACGAGTCAACTTCATATCTAAAAAGCGAGAAGAGCCATCTTTTTTATACACTTTGAGCACAGGAAAGCGTGAGTCAAACTGTATAAAAGAGATAGGTTATACCCTGACTAGAGTATAGAATTGACAGACAAGATAGTTTAGCCTCTACTAAAGATGTTGACAGAGGATACAGTAAGTTAAGGTGTCCTTATTGCACAGCACTACTAGCCTGATGAACTTAGCTAAGCGACATAGAACGCTATATGTTCGGTTAACTCAACTGCGTAGCCTAGACAATGAACTGAATTCTCTTCTCAAGAGCAGCATCACTAAGGTGGAAAATCAAACAAGTAGCTGGTCTTGGGTGAACCCGAGAATGAACACGGTTTACGACGCTGAATTTGGATAAGGCGATCTCCGTCACCAACAAAACGGCATCAAAATGAGCATAAACACTGCATAGCAGGCAATAATCCTAGCACCACCGCAGATACTTGATGTAGATGCCTTTGGCGAAAATAGCATGACTGTTCGGTTATAGGTGTGGACTCAGCCGCTGCAAAAGCTACCTGTGGGCCGCAAGTTACGTCGGCGTTTGAAGCAAGCCCTTGATAAGGGCTAGTATCTCTGTTCCCTTTCCACAACGCTATATCTAGTTTGAGAACACATTGCCTCAAGAGATTCTTCCTGAGCGAAGTAACGGCACAGATAATCGCCTAGTCAACAGATTATAATCGCTGTATGACATGTTCCTACAACATGACGCTTCACTTCTCTAAAGTATGCTTTTTAATGACTCAAAACTCCAACCCACTACCTCAATCAGATAGGAATTCGCAGCTAGAAAGACTCAGTATATTGAAGTTTCAGTCGGTCTTGCCAACTGATAAATTTGTCTTCCGAGATGAGAGAGTTACTGATGCAGGAGTAGACGGTTCGCTTGAAATTCTGGTTGATGGACAGTACACAAATATGAGGGCACAGGTTCAACTCAAGAGTACAGAAAGCAAAAAGGCCAGAGAAGATGGAGTGGTAACTTATCCAATAAAAACAAGTAATTTCAACTATCTTTTGAATGGGCCACTTGGACTGTATGTCTTATATATCTCGGAAACTGATGAGCTTTTATATGAATGGGCTACTGACGAAAATCGTCGCAGGATTGCGCTTAACAGTGAATGGCAAGAACAAGATAGCATTTCTATCCCGCTAAGATCGCTTAATGACACATCACTCCTGGATATATACGAAAGAATCAGTAGTGAAGCAAGACTGAGACGTGAAATACTAGAAGCGCTAGCACATGCGCCTACTAACGATCAGATTTCTGTCACTATCAGCCCAGAGACACTTGAGACTGACAATTCTGTGGAAGTGGAAAATTTGTTGGGTAGCGTTGGAATGACCATGGTATCAGCAGGATATGCCGAGATGGTACTCGAAAAGCTGAAACTAATCAGTCCATCAGCAACTTCAAATGAAAGGCTTAAGTCAATTAGCGCCTACGCGCATTATTCAACAGGTCGATATCAAACTGCACTAGGTGAGACAGCCAGTGTACTCATGAATAGCTCGCTAGAAGAGCAAGACAGCATATTTTTACAGAGAATTCGCTTGGCTTGCAAGCTTAATCTTGGCCTCATCGACACCGTTCAATACTTTCAAGAAGTCAATGACTTAACGTCAGAAGATGAGCTGTTGAATGCAGAAGTTAGCTTACAAAGGCTAGTAATTTCTGCACGTAGTCAGGATACTCAAAACACGGAGATTCTTGATGAAGTCCTAGAGATTACAAACCGGATTCTAAGCTCAGAAAGAGCTTCCGACGGATTGAAAATATGTGCAAGAGTGAAATTCCTAGAAGCGACAGGGTTTGATGTCGCGAAGAAGCTCTCCATTGAAGCGATTAAGCTCTCTGCCAGACAACGTAGCAAAGTATATTCCTCACCAGTTGAGCAGATATCTGACGTCACAAAAGTTTTTGACGAATTACATGAATGGATCGAGCAGATTGATACTTTAACTCAAGATGCACTAGATGTCGGTCATCCTATTTTTATCGCCGATGTGCTAGCCACGAAAGCCTTTATTAAACTTATGGCACTCATTGCTGGAATGTCTTTTGGGGAGATCAACAATTTCCCCATGCAGCAATCTTCCATACAGGATGAGTCACTGTCGATTCTTGAAGTGTGTGATATTTCACAGAAGATATATCAGCAGTCTGAAATGATCGAAGGGGATGTTCGTGTTCAGCTCATAATGGCTCAGGTGTTTGAGATTATGGGCCAGTTAAAGGCGGCTAAAAACCTCGCACAGGGGGTTGTTGGAAAGGCAAAACTACTTGGATACCAGCGTCACATAGAAACAGCTAGTGAAGTCATATCAGGGGAAACCCTCTACTCCAAACAACTCACAGCTGCACGCGAACTTCATAGCCAAACGAGCAAAGAGGATGTCGATATCTCCGGATTTTCAGACGAAGAAGATATAAAGGGATTTTCTGATTTCATGATGGAGACTTACAGAATACCTGAAGAGAGAAGGGCCTATGTGATGATCGATGCTCTATGTTTAAGAGATCTGGCCAAGGAACAGACTTGTTGGTGCAAGTACGTAGAGATAAAGCAAGATTTGACGCATACGTTTTCTCCACAAACTCTGTATGCGAAAGATCCTAATAGGCAGGTAATCTGCTCTAAGTTTCAGTACATAGTCGATAATCAATCACCCGAATGGATTGAGCTTATTCAAGAATTGAAAGATTCTTACTGCTCCACCTGTTCTGATAGAGAAGTAGCCGAATCTTAGTATGACATTATGCACCAATCTGCTATCAATTGGCTTCAGAAAATATGGCGTATCTCTTTTAGACTGCGCCAACCCCATTAGGCACTACATGCGTCTTGCAGGGTTCTCTTCTACTCCGGCAGACGATTGATAGTTATTGACAGTTTTATAGACATCACCAATCGTGAGGTTTCTCTGAACATAAACATTCTTTACAACCTCCTAATGAATGTTGCATGACTGTTGGACATCAGGTATTTGTGTCACCCTGAACGAAAGTCCCTAGCTCGTTAGTTTCGCATCCGACTTTATCAGAATCAACCATAGCAATTCATATTGAATGATTTATCTTTGAACGACCTTATGAGTTAGTGAAATGATTTATGGGGATATTGTGCCGTTTCAATCGATGAATCTTGCCATAGCTGCCTTGCTTGCGGGATTACAGAAAAGGTTTGCATGAATAGTTGAGCTGTATAGTGATGGTAAACAGGTATGTTTAGGTTAGACAGTCATCAGATGTGACGCATCCGCTCTACAAGACATATGAGTCCTATTGTTTTTGGCTTAATATTAGGTATCGCGATAACCTTCGCTGCCCGTATTACCGAGTTTGACGCAGACAGTAGCTACCATGCCACTCTCCTTGTTGTGATAGCTACATATTACGTCTTATTCGCATACATGTCTGGTGAAGCCATTATCGAAGAAATTCTCTTCGCTTCTGGGTTCTCAGCGATAGCCCTTCTTGGCACGTATCGCTGGCTTCCGCTAATAGGAATTGGACTGATTCTCCACGGAATATTTGATCTTGTACACCCTCACTTATTAAGTAATCCAGGCGTACCAGCGTGGTGGCCTTTCTTTTGCTTAGGTGTCGATGTGGTTCTTGGCACATCGGTAATCTTCTTGTCCCACACGGGAAGGGTTAACTTACGAGATCAGAGTAACGATTGATCCCTTCACATCGACACCTATACTTTGACTCATAAAGCCCATTTAGATACTATTCAGGTTGCGAAGAGAAATCTGGCACGGGTCTTGCTTCAGCTGCTTCAGCATTAAGAGCAACACCATTCTCGCGAATGTCAGCAATTAGCCAATCCATTTCATTAATCTCTCTGCGCTGGGCTTCAATAATTTCTGTTGCAAGCTCCTGAACACGCACGTCATCAATCTGCGCTCGCTCGCTCGTTAAGATAGCAATGGAGTGGTGAGGAATCATGCCCTCCATCCAGTCCACATCGTTAACAAACACTTGACTTCGCACAAGCCACAGCGATGAACCAAACAGCAAAATAGCGCTCAAAAAGATAGCAATATTAGCCTTTCTATTCTTGTACATGTTGAGCATGAATGCCAACATAACTACCATCATCGCAGCACCCATAATGAGTGCCATATATGCCCTTGTGTCGCTAAACCGGGCGTGTTCAAGTATTTGGTACGAGTGTAAGTACATCATAAAGAACATCACGACGATGGATGTTCCAATCATGGCAAAGAACTTGACATAGCTACCTTGCATCCCCTGATGGCTATGTGACTTATGGCTTTTCCCAACTGTTGTAGTGGTAGTGTTCATCGTTTTGTGTAGAACTAGTACGTTAATATCGTATTTCTTGAATAAGAGAGTTTCTATCTCTCAAGGGGGATAATATGAGTGCTGCTACTGTCAGATGAAATTATTTCAGATGAGATAGGTCTATTTCATCTTGATTTCATATTTGCCTGCTAGTGGCTGCTATTTCTTCTGCAATCTCATTTCTAATCCGTGCTTAGGTCTTAGCGTTATAGAAGGCTGAAGTTCGACTTTGCGATCAGCAGACAGAGTAAAGCGAAACTTTTGTGCGATCGCAGCTAAAATCAAAACAGCCTCCATCATGGCAAAACCTTTTCCAATACAGCTACGGGGGCCGTCTCCAAACGGAAAATAAACGCCTTTGGGTAGGCGCTGTTCAAAACTGTTATCCCAGCGCTCAGGGTTGAATCGATCAGGATGCTCAAAAAAGCGAGGATCTCTGTGCATAACCCATTGATTCAAGAAGACCGTATCTCCTGGCTCTAGGGTATAGTCACCGAGCTGTACCGTTTCAATCACCTGGCGGCTAGTGCCCCACGCCGGAGGATATAGCCGCATCGACTCTTTAATTATCCAGTTTGCATACTTGAGGTGAATCGCGTCATCGGCTGTGGGCGATCGCCCCTGAAGAACAGTTTGAATTTCTTGGTGCAGTTTCTCTTCCACTTCAGGATGCTGAGCGAGCAACATCCATGTCCATGTCAGCGCAAGCGCGGTCGTTTCGTGACCAGCCATCATTAAAGTCACTACCTCGTCTCTAATCTCGCGATCACTCATTTGAGCGCCGTCTTCATCTTCTAAGTGCAGCAGCATGGTCAGCAGATCAGAATTCGCTGCCGTAGACTTTCTGCGCTGCTGAATAATATCGTAAATTACTCCATCCATTCGCTGAAGCTTTTGCCAAAACTGAATATTATCTGGTGTTGGCACCCACTCTGGAAGTAAGAAAAAGGTGTTTAGCTGATTTGAGAAATGCGTGAGGATAGCTTCTAAAGCAGACTCAATCACAGTCGTTTTACCAGCAATATCTGTACCAAATAGCGCCTCTGCAACGATTAACAAGGTAAGATGCATCATGTTAGCATGAATGTCTTTCACCTCTCCATCTTGCCACCGGCAGATCATCGTCTCAGCAGTATCAGTCATGATGCCGCCATATTCAAAAATTCGCTCTCGGTGAAATGCAGGCTGAGTCAAACGACGCTGGCGCTTCCAAAAGTCTCCTTCGCTGGTCAGTAACCCTTCGCCTAAGCTGCTCTTCAAGCTCTGAATCGAAACGCCTTTGATAAAACGATAGCTCTGACTACTCAATACCTCACTAACATGCTCAGGATTAGAGAGGAGATAGACATTTAGTGGCCCAAAAGGTAAAAGCGAGACCTCTCCAAATTCTTGAGCACACCTTAAGGAGAAGCCTGTTGGGTCTTTATTATAGTCAAATAGAACACCAAAAACAGGGACGCCTTTAGGCCCAGGAGGGAAGCGTCGGGGCGATTGAAATTGCATATGATTATCTCTGTTGTTTAGGCTAGTTTTTATTCAGTCTTTAGCAGATAGCTACTCAATACGAACGATGTCTCGTAGACCAAGCCAGTTGTATCGGCGGATGCCCCAGGGTAAAAGTACTAAGAGCACAACAAATATTAGAGAAAGTAAGATTGCTGCCCGAGCGCCCAGCATAAAAGCTTCACCTAGATAAGTGAGCAGCAATGTTGAAGGAATCATGCCAAAAAGCGTCGATGAGGCGTATATAGGTAGAGATAAGTCCGCTAGACCTGCACCATAGCTAATGAGGTCAAAAGACAGAACGGGTAATAGGCGAGTGACAAAGATGAGGCCACCTAGCAGCCATTCTCCTTTCTCTTTTGAAAAGTAGATAAGTTTGCCAGTCAGCGCTTTCACGGCTGAGCGTCCAAGCGATCGCCCGATAAAATAAGCAATCAGACCACCAATGAAGCCGCCAATAACACTATAGATACCGGCAGGAATAGCACCCCATACCGCACCTGCTGCGATAGTCAAAGGCGCACCTGGAATAGGACTCATCACTACAGCAAGAGCGATGACCGCAATATAAACCAATACGCCCCAGATACCAGTATCGGCAACGCTCTTCTGCAAGCCTTCAGGCGTTAGTAGGTTCGTGTCTACCTGAGTAGACACCCAAACATATACCAGAGAAGACAGCAGCAAGACACCTAGTGCAACCAGATTCTGCTTCTTCGTCAAAATTTTTCGCAATTGTCTCTTTGTAGCCACGACTACTTATATACTCTCGACTTCACTGCCCTAGCCATTTGAATCTGCGCCTACCATATCGCCCATCTGAGTTATCTCAAGCAGATTGCCGTCGGGGTCGCGAACTAGAGCTGCCTTAATTCCCAAATCAGCAAAATTACAAGGAGGACTAACAACCTCTACATTCTTTCCTTTGAGATATTCGCAGGCTTCGTCAACATCTTTCACTCTAAAACTTAAAGCGATTGCATCGCTTCTCTCTTCAAATGCGAAATCCGTACTACTGCCAAAGTGTCCGACTGCTTTATTTTGGCTCAGCAAGATTAGTTGAACGTCACCAGTAGTCAGCTCGGCGTACTCATCGATCTCTGAGTCAGAGGTTGTCTCTAAGCCCAACACGTTGTTGTAGAAATCTAGAGAAGTCTTGTAGTCTTTGACAAACAGATGAGTATAGCTAAATTCAAATTCCATTAATTTTCCTCTGTATCTGATTCTTTCGGATGGGTATCGTGGTTGTGCATACCTCTATGCATAAATAGATGCATCAGAGGGCACAGTAAGAACAAAGCATAGGGGGCATAGGTAGGTAGTACAGCCCAGCTATTTGTAGAGAGTACAACTACAAGCAAGCCTACGCAGAAAAGCAGACCTAACCAAATAGGCGATCGCAACTGTTTAGCAATTTGTTTGAGCATTGTTCAAAACCTCCTTGTTCTAAGCCTGCTGTATCTCTAAAATCCCCATCATGCCTCGGTCTTCATGGTCGAGTACATGGCAGTGATAGACCGTTTTGCCTGTGTAGTCACGAAAGGCCATCCGGATACGGACAGTTTCTCCAGGACTTACTGACACAACATCTTTCCAAGCAGCGTATGGTGCGCTCTGGCCGTTCTGACTAATAATCTGAAACTTATTGGTGTGAATATGGAAAGGGTGGGCCATTGAACCTGTATTCGTTATTTCCCAGTCTTCAACCGCATCTAGCTTGACCTGAGTATCAATGCGAGAAGGATCAAAGCCTTTTCCGTTGATTAGAAATACCATGCCGCCGCCCATCATACCGCCCATGCCATGATTCAGAGCAAACTGGCGGGTTTCACTGGGTTCTGGCAACGGTGTAATTGTGATCAACTCACTGGGCAAAGATGCCTCCTGAGTCTCTTCGTCGTCTGTTTCTCTTTCATAGACCAATGTCGCTACCGTTTCAGAGCGATCTGAGCTTTGGTTACCACCCATCATGCCGCCCATCATGCCACCCTGTGCAGGGTTAAAAGGTTGATTGATTAAACGGTAGTTACCAGCTACTTGATTTCCCTGTACCAGTACCTCTACTCGCTCGCCAGGAGCTAGAACCACATCGCTGAGTTCGACCGGAGATGCGATCGCTCCTCCGTCTGTCGCAATCAGATGCATGGGATGGTCTTCTAGCGACAGGCGATAGAAACGAGAAGGCGAAGCGTTCAGTAGCCGCAGCCTGGCCAATCCTCCTCTCCTTATAGGCATTTCCGGATTGATTTGACCGCTGGCGGTGAGCAATCCGCCTGCCCGTCCGGTCATCGCAGCCATATGGCCCGTATCTGCAATATTGCCGCTGCGATCTAACGCAAAATCTTTTAACACTACAAAAGATTCTTGAGCAGTCTTAATTTCGGGTATTTCATCTAGCTCACCCCGGACGATAAAGAGACCAGCAAGCCCAGCAAATAGTTGTTCCGCAACCAACCCATGTTTGTGAGGGTGATACCAAAAGGTTCCGGCTGGATGGTCGTCAGGAATTTGAAATTCGTAGGTGTGTTGTTCGCCCGGTGAAATTCCTAGAAACACATTGTCTACATCAGGAGAAATGTGTAAGCCGTGATAGTGAATGTTAGTGGGTTGACTCAACCCATTTGTAAAGCGAATTTGAACACGATCGCCAGGACTTGCCTCTAGCAACGGGCCAGGAACCTTTCCGTTGTAGGTAAGCAAGTTAGCGTTGATATCACCTAGCTGCACCTGCTGAGGCTTAGCCTCTAAATCCAAGCTAAGAAGGCCATTACTACTGACAACCTTCTGGAACTGAACGGGCGCAGACGTTGTAACGGAGGTATCTCCTCCAGGAACATCTCTAGAACATTGAGACAGTAGCATTGCTGCCGTTGTCCCTGCACCCAATTTAAAGAAATCTCTTCGTCTCATTTATTATCCATCTCAAAAATCTTTTGACTGCTTAGTCGTCTAGCAAGTTCTCTCCGTAAGCGAAGAGAGTTGGTCTAGGGGCACATAGGCCGTGTAGCTAGATTGCGTAACATCTCCCTGATTTTGCATCCCACCGCCATCTCTCATCATGCCACCACGACTCATCATGCCGCCCATAAATAGGAACCCAAACAGTAGGGTAGTCACGACACCTGCTATAAAACCTATTACAATTTTGCTGTTCATATTTAATCTCTCTCAAAGCATACGTATTACCAACTTCATCTCAAACTCAGCGCAAGAGATCTTCTTTCAAGCATAAAAGCTACAGCCAGGTATAGGGTCAAGACTACCCCTCGATAAAGTCCGCATAATATATTTTGAGGGCAGGTTATGAATTCAACATGAAATGGTTGTACAAATTCTCTACACAGTGCATTTCCTCTACTGCATATCATTCAATTGTGAAATCAGAATGAAATTGAGCTATGCCAAGTGAGAGAAGTTGCACAAGCTCTGTAAAGCCTCATTAGTTCTTTTGGTAGGCGAACACAAGAACAAGCTTTGTTACACGTAGATAGTGTAAATTTAGTGGATTGTTGTTATGCTGCTTCAACGTGAAGAGTATCAGTCTAGTTTCGATAAAGCGATAGCTTGCATGGTGGAATGCGAGCATTGCGCAGAAGCCTGCATGGGAAGCCCAGAGATGAAGAAATGCGCGCGTATGTGTTTAGACACCGCAGAAGGATGTCAAATGCTATCAACAATGATGGTGCGTGGGTCTTACTTCATTGCACCTCATGCAAAAGCTTGCGCTGAAGCTTGTGAAGCTTGTGCGAGTGAATGCGAAAGTCACGATATGGAGCATTGTCAAAAATGCGCTAAAGCTTGTCGTACCGCTGCTGAGGCATATCGGCAGATCGCAGGCGTAGCAGTTGCTGCTTAACGCAACACTTGCGTCTTATCGTAAATTTTGTTTAGGAGACTGAACCATACAGTCAGATTGAGTGTTTTAGCATAGCTGTATTCACGTCAGGGTGTTAGTACAGCTATGCTGCGTTTAGGAGAATCATTATGAGTCAGTCTCATCACTCAGCTCAAACAACAAGTCGAGCGGCTGAGAGCACTCAGCATAATGGACATCATCATACTCACCACAGCCATGAAGCTGAGCAAAGTGAACACGGCCATCATCACGGTGGTCATGGTGGCCACAGCGGTCACGATAAGCACGCAGGACATAGCCCAGAAATGTTTAAGCGTCGCTTCTTCGTCTCTTTAGTGCTGACGCTGCCTATCCTCTACTTTTCTAGCCAGCTACAGACGTGGATAGGCTATGAGGCGATTACTTTTCCTGGGTCAGGTTGGATTAATCCTATTTTAGGTATCACCTTATATTTCTACGGCGGTTGGCCTTTTATTCAGGGCGCATGGCGTGAGTTGCATAGCAGAGTCGCAATGATGACGCTCATTGCGTTAGCTATCACAGTCGCCTTCGTATACAGCTTATCTGTTTCGCTAGGGCTTGACGGTGCTCCTTTCTACTGGGAATTAGCGACACTCATCGATATTATGCTGCTGGGCCACTGGATTGAAATGGCTTCAGTACAGGGTGCGAGCAATGCTCTGAAAGAATTGTCTTCACTGGTGCCCAATGAGGCGCATCGTGTAGCAAACGGTCAGGTTGAGAACGTTTCTGTAAGCGACATCCGCATTGGAGATGTCATCTTAATCCGTCCAGGCGAGCAGATTCCTAACGACGGTGAGGTGATTGAAGGCAATACTAGCGTCTATGAATCTTTTTTAACGGGAGAATCGAAACCTGTCTCTAAGCATGAAGGCGACGAGATTGTTGCGGGTTCAGTAAACACAGAAGGGTCTGTTAAGGCTAAGGTCACCAGGGTAGGGGGGGATACGGCTATTAGCCAAATTATGCGGTTAGTAGAAGAAGCCCAATCTTCTCGAAGTCGGTTTCAAGCGCTCGCTGATAAAACTGCTTACTGGCTAACGCTGATTGCAATCGCCGCCGGAACGCTGACCTTCGTCATCTGGCTCTCTATTGGAGATCTTGTGTATGCAATCAATAGAGCTGTCACCGTGCTTGTGATCACCTGTCCACATGCACTAGGACTAGCCATTCCGCTGGTGATTGCAAACTCTACAAAGCTAGCAGCCAGTAACGGCATCTTAGTGAGAAATAGAGATGCTTTAGAACGCGCCAAAGACATCAGAATCATTGCGTTTGACAAAACAGGCACCCTTACACAAGGAATGTTTGGCGTACAGCAGGTATCTTCTGAAGGAATAGACAAAGAGAGAGCTTTGGCAGTTGCCGCAGCGCTAGAAACATCTTCAGAACATCCTCTTGCCCGAGCTATCGTCAGAGAAGCTAGTCAGAGACAGATTACACTTCCACACATGCGTAACTTCCAAACTGTTACGGGCAGAGGTGTAGAAGGAGAAATTGATAATGACATCTATCGTCTGGGACGTCCGGAATGGGTCACAGAACAAGATTTACAGCTCCCGAATAAACTTCAACTCGCTCTAGACGAAGCCGATGAGAGAGGCGAAAGTGCTGTGGTTCTAATGACTGACAAGCGAGCCATCTGTGTTATTTCTATGGCCGATCAGGTTCGAGAAAGCGCCCGCGAAACGATTGCTCAATTGGACAAGATGGATATCCAAGCAGTCATGATTACAGGTGAAGCAGAAGCAGTCGCTCGCAGTGTCGCAGAAGAACTAGGCAT
>CALDSK010000186.1 GCA_937911865.1 uncultured Synechococcus sp. | reverse complement strand
ATCGAAAGCGAAGGCACGCCCTTCAGCTTTATCTTCGAGCTGAGCGAACCCCCTCCAGAAGGCGGTACCGTAGTGCGCTTCGAGGCAGACCAGCCGCAAGCAATCAACCAGTGGGACTTGTTTAGCCTCAGTTTCACAGGTTTAGCAGGAGAACCTGTCGATGTCTCGCCAAACCTAGACTTCTCCGCATTTGAAGTCACCATTGTCGATCAAAGAGCGACTATCGACGTCCCTGTCTTCAATGATTTTACAGACGACAGTCCAGATCCCTATACCTGGACAATCTCTCCAGTCTCAGGGGGAACGGTCGGTAACGATACTGCTTCGGTCACCATCTACGACGATGCGAGCGAAGTTCCGACCACGCCACCCCCGGCACCTACAGAGCCTGAAGTTAGCATTAGCTCTGATGTGACAACCCTGGTTGAAGACGAAGGTACGTCGGTCACGCTGACAATTGAGCTGAGCGAGCCACCCAGCGATGCAGTTTTAGTTGATATCGGCACTGGCAAACCTTTTGCGCTAGGTGACTTTGATGTCTTTCCGCCAGGGCCACAGGCAACTGCCACTGGTGGACAGCTGGTGCGTGGTAACGCTGACAACAGCGGCTTTACCTTTGCTGTCACTGAGCAAACTGCAACCATTACGCTTCCGGTCTTTGACGATCCCGATCGCACGGAGAACGGCGCAGAGACAGATCCAGACGGCCCGCTGCGCAATGATGACATTGGTGAAGAACAAACAACCTTTACCGTCGCACCCGGCGAGGGCTACACCGTAGCGTCAAACGCTAGTGCAGTCACCTTGACAATCATTGATTCCAACGCGCCACCACCGCCAGCCAACACCGCGCCCGAAGCTGACGACGATACTTATGAAGTCATTATTCCAGGGGTGCCTGATGTTGCGCCACCTGAGAACCTGGTAGTTGAGGCTGCTAACGGACTGCTGGCAAATGACACCGATGCCGATGGCGATACGCTAACGGTTGCGATCGCAGACCAGCCCGCCAACGGCAACGTCGAGCTCAACGCAGATGGATCATTTACCTACACGCCAACAGGTGGCGGATTTACCGAAGGGCCAGACACCTTCACCTATACTGTCGATGATGGCAATGGCGGCACCGATACGGGTAGCGTCACTGTCAACACCTCAATCGCACCGACCCCACCTCCTTCCGAGGATCTTGTGGTCGGCATCAGCGCTGAGCCAACAGCGCTGGTCGAGGAAGAAGGTACCGTCTCAACGCTGACGTTCAGCTTGAGCGCAGCGCCTCCAGAAGGCGGTATCGCCGTCACAGTTGACAGCGAAATTGCAGCGTCACTTGGCGAGTTTAATATTGGCGAGGCCACTTTCTCAGGGCTTCAGATTGTCGCCCCCAACGATGACGCTAGCGGCTTTACCGTTAACATCACCGAGCAGAACGCAACCATTTCTTTGCCTGTCTTCGACGATGATCTCGACGAAGGCCTTGAAGAAATCACCTACACACTGCAAGCAGGCGAGGGCTACAGCATCGACGAAGCTGCTAGCTCGACAACGCTCTCTATTACCGATAGTGATGGTGATGTCACACCACCTGCCAACACTGCGCCAGTCGCTAGCGATGATAGCTACAGCACCGACGCTGACACGCCGCTGACCATATCAGCCGAAGAGGGCGTTCTGATTGGCGATACTGACGCTGAGGGTGACGCCCTAGTCGCCACAACCGTTAGCAACCCTAGCAACGGCAGCGTAGAGCTGAACGAAGATGGCTCCTTTACCTACACGCCGGATGCTGGCTTCACAGGCACCGATAACTTCACCTATCAGGCATCTGATGGTCAGGCAAACTCTGAAGAGGCCACGGTGAGTATTACCGTAGGCGACGATACACCGCCGCCACCGCCACCAACCGGCGACCTGCCAGTGGTTAGCTTCAGCACCACGCCTGAACTTATCAGCGAAGCCGACGGTACAGCGTTAGTAATGAACTTCAGCGTTGCGGGTGACATCCCAGAAGACGGCGTTACAGTCAACCTGACGGGCGACGCAGCTCGCATTATGCAGCAGTTCACCGCCGCGCAAACTCGCTTTGATGGCGATACAGGCGAGATCTTCTATCGCTTTGATAGAGGTCTGGTCGAAGACAACGTCGTTGGCGGCGAGCTAGAGCTCTTCTCTTTAGAAGATGGTGATCCCAGTGAAGGCAGCGCTGACCCTGCAGCTGCAGGCGACGCCTTCTTGACGAACTTTAGCTTCAAAATTACAGAAGCGAATGCCAGCATCACCATTCCGGTGTTTGATGACATTCTTCAAGAAGAAGACACCACCTACACCTACACGCTCGCTGACGGCGAAGGCTACACCGTAGACGCCGCGCAAAACACCGGAACCTTTACCGTTACCGATGGCGTGGAACCTGCGACAGCGCCTACTATTGGCGTTACGGCGACACCTAACACGCTGATCGAATCTGAGCAAACTGTAGTGACGCTAACGTTTGACACGGTTGGCGAGATTCCAGAAGGCGGCGTGATTGTACAGCTAGCAGGCCCAGCTAGGGCGATCGCAGAGTTTGACGTCAATGCAACCAATCCTCGTCTACCCGAAAACGAAACGGTCGTCGAAGGCGTTGAAGTCAATGGCGGCAACATCGTTGGCACAGACAACGTCGCCGGTTCACTCTTCTTCCGTATCACTGACCCAGCGGCAACCATTTCAGTACCCGTCTTCCAAGATGATGTGGAAGAAGGCACTGAAAACTTGACCTTTGAGCTGCTAGACGGTGAAGCCTACGAGGTAGACGCTGCTGCCAGCACTATCGATGTCACAATTGAAGACGGAGGGATTGCACCACCGCCACCGCCAACGGGCGATACGGTTGAAGACAACGACAGTGTCAGCACCAACAACGACATCATTGCGAACGCTCAAACCGTTGAGCTAAGTGCCGACAATCCGATGGTTCAGGTGCAAGCCAGTATCTCTCAGCGCTTTGAAGACCGCGACAACACGGTCGATGGAACTGAAGATGTGGACATGTTCAAAGTGGAGCTAGCAGCAGGCGATGTCATTACTATCGATGCTGACTCCATCACCACAGAGCTAGACGGCTCCCAGGTCGGTCCTGCACCCGATATCACCATCTTTAATGCCGCTGGTGAAAAAATTGTAGTCGGCACTGACGAAGAAGGCGAAGACCTCTTTGCTTTCTCTAGTCGTGACGGAGCACCCGATGAAGCATTTGTGGCTAATCGTGATGCCTACCTGGAGTTCACAGCGCCAGAAGATGGCACCTACTACATCGGAGCATCTCAGTACCGCAACAACAACTACGACGCCAACGTTGTGGGTTCTGGCTCCGGTGCGCTGTTCAGCCCTCGCTTTGGCGTTGGCCCTGGCGGCGACTACACGCTCGACATCGCGCTCAACCCCACCGGCTTTGACGGCCCTGTCTACGAAGAGTTCACCGGTACGCCCAACGAAGGTGCGCCAGTGGTCACGTTCTCTACGGACGCAGGTACCTTCGTCCGTGACGAAGACCGTAACGATGTCGTTATCTCTAGCGAGCTGATTGAAGATGGGGAGCTGGGTAACGGCGTATTGAACATCGCGTTCAGCGTCGAAGGCGAGATTCCTGAAGGCGGGCTGGAAGTTCTGGTGAAGAACGAAGACGGCGTTGACCTAAACGACTACTTTGAAGGTCTAGGCGGACAGCCTCGCATTGTAGTTGGCGGTACGCTGTCGGGCGGTCTGTACGACGCAGACGGGGCGTTAATTGGCTTCAAAGCGCTGATTACCGACAACAACGCTCTCTTCCCGTTCACCGCAGCCACCGATAGAGAAGACGATCCCAACGCGCCTGAAACGCTCACCTTCTCGCTGGCAAACAGCGCTGACTATGTAGCTAGCGAAACAGCAGGCTCGTCTGATGTCACCTTCTACGACAGTCTAGAGCAGGTACAGGCAATCAGCGGACCGGTGCCCACAGTCGGTTTCACCCTCGATCAAACTGAGTTTATTGAATCTGAAGGCACGGTCGGCACGAATACGGTTACGGTCGATGGCGAAATTCCTGAAGACGGATTGCAGGTATACCTCAACAGCGAAGACCGGCTCTTGGGTGAATTCGACGTCTTTAACGCCGAAGTAACCGGCGGTGCGTTTCCTTCTCCTAACGGAACCGCTAGCGGCTTCTTCTTCCGCGTCTTCGAAAATACGGCCACCATTAAGCTGAGCGTATTTGACGAGACCACGAACGACCAGATTCCGCCAGAAGACGCGCTCGAAGGTATTGAAGCGTTTAACCTAGCGCTTCAGCCGCTCGAAGGCTACACCATCGACGACACCGCAGCTAGCGTTGACTTCACCATCAAGGACAATCCTGATTCTGTGGAAATTCCTGACGAAGGCGAAGGCGAAGGCGAGGGTGAAGGCGAGGGTGAAGGCCCCACCGATACCGACAGCCGCGACACGATTAATGACACGTTTGAAACTGCTGTAGCTACTGGCTTATCGGCTGATAACGACAGTGTCATGATTGACGGCAGCATTGCCGTTCGCTGGCGCAATGAGGACGAGCAAAAGGCTGACAATACTGAGGACGTAGACCTTTACACCTTCGAACTGGCAGCAGGTGAAGACATCGCTATTAGCGCTGATTCTGTTCCCTTCGAACTCAACGGCATCACTCAAAACACCGCGCCAACCCTGCGGCTGTTTAACGCAGCGGGCGAAGAGCTAGCGTTGGGTGCCACAACGGTTGAAGGCGGGGCGGTAACAGAAGCCGCAGCGATCGCATTCACCGCAACAGAGGCGGGCACGTACTACGTCGGCGTTTCTCAATACCTGAACGATAACTACGACCCCATGATGAATGCCAGCGGCGATGGCGTTCAGCTAATTGATGAAGGCATCAGCCCCGGTGAGTACAAGCTCAACCTGTCGCTAGGCGGCGATGTAACACCACCAGCACCACCATCACAGATAGAGGGTACAAATGGGCGCGATCGCCTGTTCGGTACAGACGGTGATGACACCATCAACGCCCTGTCTGACAATGACGTCGTTAAAGCTGGTTTGGGCAATGACACCATCGACGGTGGCAATGGCCAAGATCGTCTCTTTGGCGAAGACGGCAGCGACACTATCAACGGCGGCGCAGGCACCGACAGCCTCTTTGGCGGCGCGGGCGACGATACCCTCAACGGCGGGTCTGGTGGCGACCGGATCTTCGGCGACGAAGGTAGCGACACCATTGACGGTGGCAGCGGCAACGACCGAATCTTCGGCGGCCTTGACGATGACACTATTAACGGTGGCAGCGGCAGCGACCGGATCTTTGGCGGCGAGGGCAACGATGTTGTCAACGGCAACAGCGGGTCCGACCGGATCTTTGGCGATGCAGGCCAAGACATCATTCTTGGCGGCAGCGGGCAAGACCGGATCTTTGGCGGCGACGACCGCGACGTTCTGATCGGAGAAGCCGGTAGCGACTTCCTCAGCGGCGGTGCGGGTGACGATGTCCTCATGGGCGTCACCGGTAGAGACGTCCTCTCTGGCGGCGACGGCGCTGATCTGTTTGTCTTTGGCAACGGTGACGGCGGCGACATTGTTAGAGACTTTGAAGTCGGCACCGACACCATTGGCCTAGTCAACGGCGAGCTGACCTTCGAGGATCTGACCATTACGCGGCGCGGCAATTCCACGCTGCTTGGCGTTGCCAGCAGCGGCGAAACGCTTGCCATCTTGCGCGGTGTTCAAGCCTCTGCGCTAGACGAAAGTAGCTTCACAGGCGTAGACAACGTCACGACTGTAGAAGATGCGCTCACTCTTCTCTAAAACGCAAGTTTCCTGGCATATTTCTGATATGCCAGGAGGCTAGTGCCTTCCTAGATAGGCCTGATTAACTATTGAGAGAAGGAAGTGCTGCAAGCACTGTAGAGAAGTCTCTCAAAGGAAACACAAGACACATCATAGAGGCGCAGCATTAGGGCTGTTTGCCTCTTTTTTTTGGTCTGATTTTTGCAACTAAGACGATCTATTGAAAAATTCTCAGCAGTTAAGTAATATTCCCAACAGATAGACTTTACCAATAGTATCGATGCTCAATAGCGCTTGTTGATAGCGCTTATTGAAGCTATCGAGAGATATGTCATGGTTTCGTATACGCCTGCCGCCCTAAAATCAGAGCTACACGATCGCGGCTGGCGAATGACCGCTCAGCGCGAAACCATATTAAAGACCTTCCAAAACCTGCCAGAAGGAGAGCACCTCAGCGCCGATGACCTCCACGATTTGCTCAGAGAAGACGGCAGTCGAATTGGGCTTTCGACGGTTTATCGAAATCTCAAAATGATGTCACGCATGGGCATTTTAAGAGAGCTAGAGCTAGCTGAAGGACAAAAGCGCTACGAGATTAATCAGCCCGCGCCCCATCACCATCACCATATGATTTGTGTGCGGTGCAACAAAACTATCGAATTCAAAAATGACTCAGTGCTAAAGTCAGGCGCTCGGGCTGCCCATAAATTTGGCTATCAGCTGCTAGACTGCCAGCTCTCTATCCGTGCGGTTTGCCCTACGTGTCAACGATCTGCGATCGCCAATATCTAAGATCGCCAATATCTAAGATCGCCAGTGTCTGACGCTCGCATCAAAGGCTCGACGTTACTCGCATAGCGGTATTCTGATGACCGCTCGATACCAGCTCTAATTCTTGACATTGATTGCCAAGTAGCGATATAAATACTTCAGTAGAAATAACTATCATCAGGACAAAAACGCTTTGTTCTTCAGCGGAAGCGCTTCAGCTGTGAAAGCTTATATCAGGTTTGCTTCTATGCCTCGCTCTTCTTCAGCTGTTTTAGTTTCTATCGGGCTTGCCTGTATAGCTTGCAGCGCCTGTTCTCAAGTTCAGTCTCGATTTCAAACAGAATCAGCACTGCCGCAAGCAACCGAAGTCTCAGCGTCTGTCGTGTCGTCTGCTCGCGTTGTGGCATTAGGTCAGCTAAAGCCTAGCGGCGAAATTATTCAGCTGTCTGTACCCAATGCGGAAGACAGCCGAGTCAATCGACTTTTGGTGACAGAAGGAGACTTTGTCGTTGCCGATCAAGTCATCGCAGTGCTGCAAGGATTTGAACGGCGTCAGCGTGATTTGCAGGCGGCTCAAAAAGCGGTAGAACTACACCAGGCCAAGCTCAATCAGCTGATGGCAGGTGAAGGAAATCAGTCTGAAATCGCGGCGAAAGAGGCAGCCATTGCAGAGCTGCAAGCCCGTCGGCGCAATCAAATATTAGAAAATGAGGCTGCGATCGCCAGCGCCCGGGCCGAGCTATCTAGAGCGAGACTCACACAAGAGAGAAATACCACGCTGGTCAAAGAAGGGGCCCTCAGCCAAGCACAGCTAGACCAGTCGAGCGAAGCCCTAGCGAACGCGGAAGCGATGCTAATACGGCGACAGGCACAGCTAAACAACAGTCTGCAAACGCTGTCAGAACAGATTGAGCAAGAGCGAAATCTGCTAGCTAATCTTAGCGAGGTGCGGCCAACCGATGTCGCCGTATCCCAAGTAGAACTAGAGCAGGCTGAAATTGCTGTAGCCCAGCGGCAGGCCGATTTAGAAGAGACTCAGGTCCGCGTGCCCACAGGCGGACAGATTTTGCAAATTAATACGCGCGTTGGCGAGCGAGTGAATACGGATGAAGGCATCATTGAGCTGGGCGATACTCAGCAGATGATGGCGATCGCAGAAATCTATGAGACAGATGTGGCTCAAGTTGAGGTGGGTCAAAACGCAACGGTCACCAGCGAGTACGGCGGGTTTGAGGGGCAGCTGCGAGCCACTGTCGACCATGTCGGGTTGCAAATCGGTGCTCGTGGCCTCAGCGATGGATCGACCAATCCCACCACCGATGAAAATCAGCGTGTGGTAGAAGTGCGCCTAAAAATTCATCCTGACGACAGCCCCAAAGTTGCCTCGCTAACCAACATGCAGGTCAGGGTAGAGATCGAAACCAACGAGCTTGATACCGACAGTGGTGCTTTGCCATGAAACGTCAAAAGCGCCAAAAGCATCAAAAGCGTCAGAAGCGTGAGGCCAAGCGAAAATTCTCCTTTCGGCACTACTGGCAGGCGCACAAACCGTTGGGCTGGGCGCAGCTCACTCACCGCAAAGTCAGACTGCTGGTGGCCATCACAGGCGTTGCATTTTCCAACATTCTGATTTTTACCCAGCTAGGGTTAAAAGACATGCTGTTTGATGGGGTAACGCTAGTCCCCGACCATCTTCAGGGTGATTTGTTTTTGGTGTCAGCCTACGCGCCGAATATCGATCTGGGGACGTTTCCAAGTATTTATCTCTATCAGGCCAACGCTGTACCGGGAGTGCGTGCCGCTAGCCCGCTGTACATAGAGTTTTCTAACTGGGTCAATCCCAAGGATTTGGCCGCGCCTAGCAACAGCGATAGTCCAGAGTCATTTCAGCTGTTTCCTAACTCAGTTAAAATCTTGGCCTTTAACCCAGAGCAGCCAGTGCTGGCCATCCCAGAAGTTAATCAGCAGCTCAGGCGGCTGAGCGCGCCCGGCGCTGTTTTGTACGATCGGCTCGGTCAAGAAAAGCTAGGCCCCATTGTGCAACAGTTTCAATCCACCGGCAGTGTTTCTACGCTGATGAGCAATCAGCGGGTGTATGTGGCGGGTCTGTTTAGCCTGGGCAGTACGCTGTTTGATAATGGCCACGTGGTGATGAGCGACTGGAACTACACGCAGTGGTATGGCGCAGAAAGCTTAGACCGGGTGAGCGTCGGCTGCCTAACGCTAGAAGCAGGTGCTGATATAGAACAGGTGCGATCGCGCCTAAACGCAACACTACCCAAGTCGATCACCGTCCTCACTCAAACAGAACTCTCTGCGGCAGAACAGGCGTTTCGCGCTTCTTTGCCCAATGGCAAAGTGCTGAACTTTGGCGCGGCAATGGGATTTGTTGTCGGGGTTGTGATTGTTTATCAGGTGCTGTATACCGACGTTAGCGAGCACCTGCCTGAATATGCCACGCTAAAGGCCATGGGATATTCTGACCGGGCACTGCTGGCAGTTGTCTTACAAGAGGCCGTTGTCTTAGCGATCTTAGGGTTTATCCCGGGCTATTTTGCTTCGTACGGCGTCTATCAGCTGCTAGTCATAATTACTCGGGTGCCCCTAGTGATGAAGAGCGCGGTAGCTATGCAGGTATTTGTTCTGACCTTTGTGATGTGTGTGATTTCAGGTGTGATCGCCATGAACAAACTCCGAGCCGCTGACCCAGCTGATGTCTTTTAGTATCCTGACTGTTCATACTCATGCCCTCTATTATCTCTGCCAGCGAGCTTACTCATGCCTTCGGCAAAGGTCACCTGAAAAAGTCTGTTCTTTGTAACGTCACGCTGACCTTAAATCCAGGAGAAGTTGTGATTCTTGAAGGGCCTTCTGGCAGTGGAAAAACAACGCTATTAACGCTGCTAGGGGCCCTGCGCTCAGTGCAGTCGGGCAGCTTAAACGCGTTTGGCCACGAGCTGCTGGGCGCAAAAAGAAGTCGGCTCAGACAAACCCGCAGCCAGATTGGATATATTTTTCAACATCATAATTTGCTTACCTGCCTGAGCGCCTGGGAAAACGTGAGTGCCGCGCTCAGGCTGCATCCACAGATCGCGAAAAGAGAGTATAGAGCGCGATCGGTCGCCATCCTTAACGCAGTCGGACTAAGCGATAAGATCGACGCTTATCCAGATAATCTTTCAGGGGGACAAAAACAAAGAGTTGCGATCGCCCGTGCGCTGGTCAGCCATCCCAAGCTGGTGCTTGCCGACGAACCCACCTCTTCTCTCGACAGTCAATCTGGCCGCGACGTGGTAGACATTATGCAGCGCCTAGCGCGTGAAGATGGCACGACTGTGTTGCTCGTGACGCACGACAATCGTATTTTGGATGTTGCCGATAGAATTTTACACATGGAAGACGGCAAGCTCCACAAGTAGCGACACAAGCAAGTGATAAATCCACAGTCCACAGAGAATTCTCTAGCGACCTCGTTCGGCACAAACCATATCGGCACAAACCATAAAAAAGGCCCTAAAACAACAGACTGCTGTTCTAAGGCCGTAGACATGGAAAGCGTTTAGGAAATCTGGTTAGGAACGAGAAACATTCGTATGCAGTTGGCTATACCAGCGCTAGCTGCTTCTCAAGGTCGCTACTGTAAGCGCCCTGACTTGCCAAACTATTGCACTTAGCCCGATGCAGCAGCTTTTGCTGCGCAGCAGCCACACGGCTCGAATCGCCCGCCCAATGATCTAAAGCAGGCTGCTGAATAGCTCTGGCATAAGAGAAGGTCACCGGCCAAGGGCACTGCTCACCAAACTGTTGGTTCATCTCATTGAGATGGGCAGAAGAGTCTTCTTTTGTTTGCCCGCCTGAAAGAAAGGCAATACCAGCCACAGGCGCAGGCACATTTTTTAACAGGCAGCGAATCGTTGCTTCAGCCACCGCAGCTACGCTGACACTTTCGCCAGAGTCTTTGCCAGGAACAACCATGCTAGGCTTCAAAATCATCTGATCGTAGGCAACACCTTGCATATACAGCTGATGAAATACCGCATGCAGCGTTTCATCTGTGACTTGAAAGCATTTTTCCAAGGAGTGAGCACCGTCAATCAACACTTCTGGCTCGACAATTGGGACCAGTCCACCTGCCTGACACAGCGCCGCATAGCGAGCTAGACCGTGCGCATTGGCCTCAATACAGGCCCGGCTAGGAATGCGATCGCCAATCGTAATGACCGCACGCCATTTGGCAAACCGTGCACCCATCTTGTAGTACTCAGCAATGCGCTCAGCTAGACCGTCAAGACCTTCAGTGACCTTTTCGCCTGGATGACCGGCAAACTCTTTTGCCCCCGTGTCCACCTTAATTCCCGGCAGCATGCCAGCATCTTTAATCACTTGCAGTATCGGCACGCCTGCTTTGGTTGACTGGCGAATGGTTTCATCGTAGAGAATGGGTCCGCTGATATAGTCAGACAGATTAGGCGTAGTCAAGATTAATTCCCGATAGTCTCTACGAGAATTTTCCGTTGTTGGAATACCTAAAGCCTCAAATCTTTTATTACAGGTACCGTTGCTCTCGTCCATAGCCAAAATCCCTTTGCCCGCCGAAACCATTGTTTTAGCGTTAGCTCTAAGCTCTTGCGCATACGTCGTCATAAGTTGGCTCCTAAAGTTGGCTCCTAGTTTTTTCGCGTTAACCCACCTCAAAACATGCCTTCTTTTCTTCTTTTAGGCTTTATTATTGAGACTTGATGTCAACCTGCTATTGACATATAATCCTAATAAGCACGTCGCTGTCAACTACAAACATTATTTATTTTTTCAGTTCCACTTTTTTCAAACTCAGCCGACAAGCAAACATCGAATGTAAAAACAACCTCGGCAAACAACCTCGGTAGGTGATTGTTGATAAGGTAACCACTACTATGAACGCAAGCACTCAGGCGCTGTCTATTAGCATTGTGAGCAAGATTGCCAACATTTCCAGCATTTTCCAGGCTCAATATCCCGCTGCAATTGTCGATTTCAGCCCTTGGGCGCTCGACGAAAAGACTCAAAAGGAATTTGATATCAACTCGCTCGATCTCTCTTTTTCTTTTACTCAGTGGCAGTCTCATCTCAGCTGCGGCTGCGTCTTATTGCAAGTGTATTTTGTAGGCGATTTGCAGTCTGCCAACCGCGTTCTCAGTAAAATAAAATTGACAGGGCATGACTACAGAGGCCAGCGCTGGCGATTTTCTACCCATGCCGATTGGCAGTTTTCGGGCCCGCACCTGCCATCTGCAGAGGCGCAGCAACGCATCAAAACCATTGTCACTCAGCTGCACACTCTGTTTGGATATCCCGTTTCAACGCGCCGATAGTCTGCCTGTAGCCAGTATGTCTGTAGCCAATTCGCCTATGTCCAGTTCGCCTATGGCCAGTCCGCCTATAGCCAATGTGTCTGTAGTCTGCTTGCCTCTTTCTGCTTGGTCTCGGTATCGTGTATCTCAGTTAGTACGTGTAGTGATGGACTGACGTTTGTGAGCAAACACGATGAAGTTAAAACATACAACAGCCTCGGCCAGGCGATTCACGACGTTTGCAAAAGCTGGTGCCATGCGCATCAGTACAGCGATTCGTTCTGTAAAGATGGAGAGTGGTGGGCATTTCCGCCAGGCGGTGTAATGCCTGTCAAAATTAAGTCTGTGATGAGCAAAGCAAGCTGGCAACTCGTTCGAATCGGCCCTCTGACATTGAGCCTTTTTCCAGATGGATCGCTAGCACCCGTCTTCTCATCTAATGACTGATTATCTAGATTGGCCATCTGAACCGACCATCTAGATTGGCCATCTTTGGCCATCTAAATAGAAAATCCTAAATATAATCTCACCCGCAGGAGATTATGCTCTATCATTCTAATGGGAATTAATCTCATCATGAACGATCTTGATACTCTGCTGACCTATGTCAAAATCTCCTCTCTACAGCAACGATCTGTCTTTGAGTTCTCAGGCGAAGTCAATTCCCTACGCTGCCGATAGATTAGCTGACACCAAGCAAGCCACGAACTATGGATTTAAAAATCTCAAGATTAAGCCCTCGTTAATTGAAACGATTCCTGAGCTCGCGGACGACGCGGGACTGAAAGCACTCGTAAGAGAAATCAACAAGAAAGAGAGCTGTTTTTTTACGGTAGGCTGTGCCAGCAACCTGATTCAATCTACCGATGGACATCGCCGCAAAGGCTACCTTGAATTCGCTTGGAACTGCGTCAGCTGCGTACAAGATGCCATCAACTACTTTGCCCTATACTTTCACTTCAACAAATCACTGCTGGTCAAAGGCTTTAACCAGCCAGTTCAGCTAAAGTGGATTATTACAGAGGCCGCTTTCTCCGATGTAAAAACCCACGGTTTCTCCTGCGTTGTCCACATTGAAACCCAGCCATTGTCTTCTCCAGTCCAGGCCGACCAGGCCTGGCAGCTGTCACTGCGAATGATTGACACCTACCTAGCAACCGTCGAGACACTGCAGGCAACCCCTATCTATGAGCCTTTGTCGGAATGTTCATCAGAGTGCTAGTGAGCAGCAGCTGTACCCAAAAAGGTGTTGTTTGCTGTAGCAAGATTCTGAGGTGTTTCGCATACAATGGAGTGGCCTTAAGCAGTGGCCATAAAAGGGTGGGAAGACGCATACATGCAAACCGAATTTACAAAGCGCACAGATCTCATTGCCGACTGTCGGTATTGCGCCGAAGTTTCTAAGGCAAGCGGAGAGGACCCAGCTGGCTCTGCGCCGCAGGTGGACTACTGGCTGCTGGTAGAAATTCCGCAGCCCTGGCCGACTTCAATGTTCACAGACAACGAGATCATCGCTCAGATCATTCCTCGGCTCAAGCGCCTGTTCTTCCGACGAGGTTTGATGATCAGGCCTGTTGCGATCGCACCTGACAAAGACTATTCCACACCCGGCTTTACCCGCATTCTCTATTACTATCGCCCAGCCAAACAGTTCGCTCACTACCAAAAAGAAGAGTACCTAGTGCCAGAAAAAGAGGCCGCTGACGTAGCGATCGCCTTGCTAGACAGACTCTCTGGAAACGCAAAGGCCCTCGCGCCCTTCACGGCCTATAAACAATCACACGCTCCGCACAGAGAGATGCTGGTGTGCACTCACACCCAGGTGGATTTGGCCTGCGGACGCTTTGGGACTCCGCTTTACCGCCAGCTGCGTAAGCAGTATGGTCAGCCAGACCAGGCGTCAGAAGAACAACCCTATCAACAGCTAAACCAGCCGCTGCGCGTGTGGCAAACCACTCACTTTGGCGGACACCAATTTGCGCCAACGCTCATAGATTTGCCAACCGGGCAGTTTTGGGGGCACCTAACGCCAGAGGTGATGTCACAGCTAGTAGAAAGAACAGGCGATCCAGAGAAGATGAAACCGTTTTATCGAGGCTGGGCAGGCGTCAATCGGTTTGAGCAGATCGCCGAGCGAGAAGCCTGGATGAACGTAGGCTGGGACTGGCTCACCTATCCTAGAACCGCTCAGATTACTCGAAAGGAGCTGACCGGACTACAACAACTGCTGTATCCGCTGCTGCGGTGGGTGCCAATCAAGCTATTGCAAATTTGGCTAGAAAGATGGACTGGCAGCGCGAGATGGATAGAGGTAGATGTAGCCTACAGTCATGGCGATCGCGCCTCGACTAGCCAAGGACACCATCATAGCAGGAATCATCACAATAGGCACAATAGGCACTATCGCATAAGGATAGAAGAAACAGGAGAAGTCACCAGCGCGGCAGCTTCAGTCGCAAAAGACGATGGGCCAATCGCACTAAAATCTGTCAAGCAGTATCAATGCAGTTTGCTCAAAGGCTCATAACGATAGAACGGTAAAACGCCCTCTTTAACTTATTTAACGACTTAATTAAAAGTCAGGCACGGCTCATTATACTTGAGACTCAGTTTCAATAAACCTGTATAAATCGAACCGTACGAATCAGGCTATATTATTGCGCAGCGTAGCCCTTGCCTGGGAGCACAGTACGCGACATTACGCGTATATTTCTTTTGCATATTTCTCTTTTTCTTACAGACTTGCAACAGCTGCAAATCTATAAGATATATTTCGCCTTTTCTCTTTTTTCAGCATCTATTCTCTAGCCTCTACCTTACTGGCATCTATGCTCTCTATTCAAAATCTCAACAAGACCTATGGCAACGGTATTCGAGCACTGCGCGACATTTCCTTAGAAATAGAGAGTGGTATCTTTGGATTGCTAGGACCTAATGGTGCCGGAAAATCATCATTAATGCGGACCCTCGCAACGCTACAACCGGCTGACAGTGGCGCTATTACGCTAGCAGGCATAGACGTTTTAAGCGATCCGCTTTCAGCGCGAAGACAGCTGGGCTATTTGCCTCAAGACTTTGGCGTCTATCCCTACGTCTCAGCAGAAGAACTGTTGAATCAGCTCGCCGTCTTTAAAGGCTTTACGAAAGCAAAGCAGCGAAAAGAAATGGTTGCCTATCAGCTAGCAATTGTGAATTTATACGAGCAGCGATCGCAGAAGCTCGGCACCTTCTCCGGCGGTATGCGCCAGAGATTTGGCATTGCTCAGGCCCTCTTAGGCTCTCCCAAACTGATCATTGTCGATGAGCCCACCGCCGGGCTCGATCCAACAGAACGCATTCGCTTTCAAAATATCTTGGCTGAAATTAGTCAAAACCGCGTGCTGTTGCTATCAACACACATCGTAGAAGATGTTGCAGAGCTGTGTCCGAAGATGGCGATTCTGAAAAAAGGAGAGATTGTACGACAGGGAAGCCCTCGTAGCTTAATTGCAGCGCTGCAAGGTCAAATATGGGCAAAGCAAGTAGAGCGTGAAGCCGAAATAGATCCGGCATGGCAGCTAATTACCGCTCGAATGTTGCAGGGCAAACGCCACGCCAGAGTGTGGAGCGAGGCTCAACCGGCTAAAGGGTTTGAAAGAGTTGAAGCAGATCTAAATGATGTTTACTTTACAGCGCTAATAGAACAGTCTGCGTCTGTTAGCCAACAGGTTAATCACAAAGCATTGGCCAGTTGAATCAGCTAATGACGGCTTGAGCGTCAGACGGCTAAGTCCTACAGCAGCTCTTTTCTAGAACAATTTGCCATAGCGTTCGTGTTTTCTTCTATGCAGCCTACTCTTCCTATTCTTCTATTTGAGATCCGCTATCATCTGCGCCGTCCTACCTTCTGGCTAGTTGCTGGATTATTTTTCACGATTGGCTTAGTCGATGTTGTCTCTAAAGCCAGCCAGGGCAACGCCTTTTTCTTTATCAACAGCCCATCACAAATTTTTCAAACAACGCTGTGGTACAGCATTTTTGGAATTTTAGCCGCTGCCGCCTTTGTTGCCGAAACGTTTGTGCGCGATACAAACTATCGCATGGCGTCACTTATTCTATCAACGCCGATTCGTAAATGGGACTATTTAGCCACCCGGTTCGGTGCGGCTTTCTCCACAACGCTGCTGGCATTCTCAGCCTATGTCCCAGGAATGATAGTTGGCGCCCTGGTGCCAGGACTAAATGCCTATGCACTCGGCCCGTTTCGCGCTGATGGCTACCTGGCTAGCTATGGATTGATTGCCCTGCCCAATCTGTTTTTAGTCAGTGCGCTGGCCTTTGCGATCGCCTCATTTACTCGCAGCCTAGCAGCGACCTTTGCCGGGTCTATCATCCTGGTCATGCTCTACCTAGCCTCTCTCATGATGGTTGGGGCCGACAAAATCAACTATCAGCACTATCCTTTCTGGGCCATGCTCGACCCGTTTGGGTTTTATGCCTTCGAGTTCAACACATTGACCTGGACCGTCTTTGAGCACAATACCCTAATGCCCTCATTTGGCGGGCTGCTAGTTTGGAACCGGCTGCTGTGGATAGCCATTGGTCTCGTGGTGTGGATAGTCAGCTATCGTAGCTACAAAATGCAGCTTCAAGCGCCAAACACTTTCAAAAGCAACAAATCAGCCAAAAGAACCAGTGCAGCTAAAAAATCATCGTTTACCTCTGCTTCGCGGTCTGTTACTCACGGTCCTGTCGCGCACAGTCTGACACGGCGCTTCCTCACACAGCTCTTCTATCGCACCCGCTTCGAGCTGCGCACTATCTTCCAGGGGCGAGCGTTTTGGCTGCTGACCGGGTTCGGTCTCATCTCCTTAGTCATGGCGGCTGTCGGCGCACAGTCTTTTAACTACTCCAATCCCAGCACAGATATTCTCATTCACTCGGCCACAGTCTATCTAGACTATATTCTGTTTGCCATTATTGTGGTTTACGCAGCTGAGCTAGTGTGGCGCGATCGCAATCTTCGTCTGCAGAGCATTATAGATGCCACGCCCATTTCCAACGCCGTACTGCTGCTATCCAAGCTGCTGGCACTGTTCGCTGTTATCACATTTAATTTGCTGCTAGCGATCGCAGTTTTTGTCACTTATCAAATTGTTTCCGGCTACACCTACTTCAACTTTCCACTCTACGTTCAGATGCTCTTTATCGAGCATGGCCCTTACTTTTATCTCACCGCCATTTTGGCGCTGTTTACCCAGGTCATCACCCGTCACAAGTACGCAGGCATAGGCCTAGTTGTACTCATCAGCCTCTCTCATATTCCACTAGATGCGCTCGGACTTTATCACAACCTCTATCGCTGGGCCGCTACCAACGATATTGAATATTCACCGATGAATGGCTACGGTCATCTGTTTGCTGGGCACCTGTGGTACAGCCTTTACTGGGGACTGCTCGGCGCGATTTTGATGCTAATTGCCTATCGCCTGTGGCCCAGAGGCGTACAGCAAAAACAACGCTGGAAAAGACTGTGGCAGATGACAGGCAAGCGCTTCAAGCAAGCGCTCGCAGCTTTGACCATTGGCTGGCTGGCGGTTGGCAGTTGGATTGTTTACAACACAACCATTGTTAACGCATACCAGCCGCCCGGAAAAGAACAAACTGCCGCCGAAATTGAACAGCGCTTTAAGCAGTACGAAAATCTGCCCATGCCAGTGGTGACAGACACCAAACTCAATATTGAGCTGTACCCGGATGAACGATACTTCCAGGCGCAGGGTGAATACAGCCTAGAAAACCGCACCGATCGGCCGATAAAAGAGATTCACCTTATTACGTTTATCAACCTGGATTTAGAAGCCGTCACCTATCCAGGCGCAACGCTGCGAGAAGCGCATCCAGACTGGGGCTACTATATCTACGATTTGGCAGAGCCGCTGCTACCAGGCGAAAAACAAACTATGAATTTTGTCACTCAAACAAGCCAAGCGGCAGGCTTTCACAACCAGGTAGACAGTGACGATGTGTATATGATCTATCCCAACGATGTCGTCAACAACGGGACAAACCTCTACAGTCCGTTTATTCTGCCGTTTGTTGGCTATACCAAAATGGTTGAACATAAAAAAGCCTGGCTAAGGGCCAAGCTAGACCTACCGCCGTTAGCCGAAAGAATGCGATCGCACGATGATCCTACCGGACGCTCTCAAGCGATGATGCTCACTCATTTAGTTTGGGGAACAACAGATATTACTGTCGGCACCGCAGGCGATCAAACAGCGGTGAGTACCGGACAGCTCGTCGATCAGTGGCAAGAGAACAATCGTAACTATTTTCGTTACCAATCTGGTCCCCAAAGCCGAGGTAAGTTCACCCTTTACTCTGGGCGCTACAGCGTTTATACAGACGACAGCTACCGAGTTCCAATCGAAATTTACTACCACCCTCAGCACATAGATAATGTAGAGCTAATAGCCGAACAGATTGCTCAAGCGCTCACCTTCTACGAAGACACTTTTGGGCCCTATCCCTTCGAGCAAGTGCGCGTGGTCGAGTTTGTGTATTACGATGGCATGATTTTCTCAGAAGGTGGCACAATTGGCATTCCTGAAGTCCTGGTTTGGAAAAGTCAGGCAGAAGGCTTAGGCAGAGAAGAGATTATCTCTTGGGTTACCTATTTACTGGCGCAGTCCTGGTGGGAAGATCAGCTAATTGCAGCCGATGTTGCAGGTGGCATGACAATTAGAGAAGCGTTGAGTGACTATGCGAGTAATTTATATATGCGATCGCAACGCACCCCTGCCCAACAAGACCTTGCTCAAAAGCAACGCCTGCGAGACTTTTTTCGCAGCCTCGGGAAGATCGACTTTCAAGAGCCTCCCCTGATCGATATTTACAACGAACTTCCTATCGCCCGTCACAAGGGCAGTTTAATCCTAGAGCTCATTGAAGACCAAATTGGCCAAAAAGCCGTTCTAAAAGGACTCCGTACCTTCCTTGCAGACCATCGCTACCAGGGCCCACCCTACGCCACCGTTTTAGACCTACGCGACGCGCTAATAGCGCAAGCACCTTCTGCGACCCAACAGGCTACCATCCGCGATTTGTTTGCACAAGTGCTCACCTACCAGGTCGGCTTGGCCGATGCAACTTACGCCTCTCGGCCAGACGGTAAATTCGACATTCGCCTCATGCTAGAAGCACAGAAATTTCAAACGACAGGGCTAGGTCAGCAGACCGCTTTACCGCTCAACCTGCCAGTCACCATCGAACTAACCGATACCGAAGGCAACCCAATACAAACGGTCAAACCTCACCTTACAGCTGCACAGACCACTCTCACACTCACCTCAGACACACAGCCCGCCTTCGCTGCGGTAGATCCAGAATACAGACTGCCCTCAGCCTACCTTCAAGACAACATAAAACAGGTCAGGCTCAGTCGGCCAAACAGGGCCACACAGAAACAATAGAATACAGGCAACACATTCCCCAGCTTTACCCCATTAGTCTTCTAAACATCTAACAGAATTACCACAGGTCAAGAAACCATGACTTATTACTCCGGTGTGTAAGTAGACGATAATGTGTGAGGTAAGTCCTCTAACGCAATAGGCCCCTATGCAGTATCTCAAGTCCACCGCTCTATCCTTGCTAACAACGAGCAGTTTAATAGCGTTGTCTGCGCAGACTGCCTATTCAAAAGCGGACACTATCCATCCTATCTGGCTACAACAGCCAGCTGATCAGGCGACTATCCTGGCTCAAAATTCTGACACTCAAAATTCTGATACCCAAAATTCTGATAATGTACCTGAGATCATCCCCCCCCTTGAAAACAACGATCCTGCTGAAATCAATGATCTCCCCGATAGCTTATCTGCCGATCCCAATCCACTAGCTTTTCCGACAGTCCCAGAAGAAGTAGATGTAAACACTAATCCTGTCATCACACTAGAGCAGGCTGTAGAACTGGCCTATCGCAACAGCCAAGCCCTGCAAGCCGCTCAGCTATCTCTAGAGCAAGCCGAAGCTGCTGTGCGAGAAGCCACGGCAGCCAACCTGCCAACCGTATCAACAGACGCCAACCTAACCAACTCCGGATCTGACGATCAAGATACGACTGTTTTAGGCGGCAACGTCTCTGTTGACTATGACTTACTCACAGGTGGCAGTCGCAGCGCGTCTATTCGTGCTGCCCAGTTGGAACAGCAAATTGCGGCTCTCGTGCTAGAAAGTCAGCAAGCAGAAATCAAACTTGCAACCGCTAACGCCTACTACGCACTTCAAGAAGCAGGCGAGCAAATCCGAATCAATCAGTCTTTTCTCGAAGAAGCCACCCGCAACCTTCAAGACGCCAGGCTACGTCAGGAAGTAGGGGTAGGCACACGGTTTGATGTGCTTCGAGCAGACGTTCAGTTTGCCGATGCACGTCAAGCAATCATCACGTCACAAAGCCAGCAGAGCATTGCCCGAAGAGAGATCGCGAGATTGCTGAACCTGCCGTCTACGGCTGGAATAACCGCCACACCTGTCGCCGTAGACGAAAACTGGCCGCTCACATTAGAAGAAAGCATCGTCCGCGCCTTTCAGAATCGGGCTGAGCTAGAACAGCAGATACTAGAAGCAGACATTAGCGAACAACAACGCCAAATCGCGCTATCAGCAATTCGGCCTCAAGTTTCTCTCTCCGCCACCTACAGTCCTAGTTACACGCTCTCGGGTGGCTCTGATTTTGTAGATGACTTTCAAGATACCTACTCCTTTGGCGCACAGGCAAGCTGGCGACTATTCGATGGTGGTGCAGCAAGCGCTAGCGCTAGACAGCAAGAAATTGGAGGAGAGATCGCAGAAGAACAATTTAGCGAGAATCTCGATCAGGTGCGCTTTGATGTAGAGCAAGCGTACTTCAACCTGCAATCGAACCAAGAAAATATTTCAACGGCTGAATTAGCCGTCACTCAAGCACAAGAAGCCTTAAACTTAGCAAATTTGCGGCTACAAGCGGGTGTGGGGACTCAGTTAGAAGTGCTAGAAGCGCAAAGCGAGTTAAACCAAGCTGAGTTCAATGAGGTGTCCGCCATTTTAGGCTACAACCGTGCACTTGCAGCCATAGAACGAGCTATCAGCAACATTGATATTGATATTACTCTGTAGAAAGTGAGGACATCACCTGCCGTAAGCACCGAGAGCGAAGTGGCAAGCAACCTGTAAACATCACCTAACTCAGAAAAGGTCTTATCTCTTCAGCCATCTGCGCGCTGTCGCTATCGGCTGTCACCAGCTCTATCTGCTCGGCACTAACCGCGCCTAGCCCCAAATCAGCAGCGCGACGGATTTGGGTTTGGCTCCAAATAGAGCCGCTAGAGACGTCAGAAGTCGTGCCCAGCATTCGCAATATCGCAATCCCAACCGCATCAATCGCCACGCGATCGCTACTCGCCAACATTACACCTGCCTGCACCCGCTCTCCCTGCTCAGGGCCACCCCCCACGAACGCCTCTACCCCATCAATAATGTTGAGCGTCGGACGATAGGCCTGGTTCACCTCAGCAATCATCAGCCGCTGATTATCAGAGCGGTGCAGCTCTTGCATATAGTCGTGCCCATCGCCCGGCACCCGGCGAGCGACCATACCAATCGTATTTTTCAGCGACAGCGTAAAGTGCCCGCCAAAGCGATGGGTCTTTAGACAGCAGGCATTGATAACAGCATCCGCGTCTAAAATCGGACGGGCGATCGCAAACCCACGCGACCAGCTCGTCCCCTCTCCCGAAAAATACTGCCAGTCATCCTGACCCAGCTCATCAAACACCACCGGCGTAAACCCATAGCGTTCAGCCAGGTCAAACACCTGCATCTGCTGCATCGCACTCCGCGTTTCGGCCATACCAGAGCGATCGCCCATCGTAATCTGACTTGCACCATCACGCTGAACCGCCTGCACCAACGCCTCCAACACAGCTGGATCGGTTGCTGCTGGTGCCGGGTCACCCGTGTTGTAGTTCGGCTTAATGAACACTCGCTTGTCTTGAAAGCTAGGCGGTTGTAGCAGTTCGAGCGCTTGGCGTACCCCATCAGCCCGATCGGTCGTGCTCACCAGAACGACCCGGTGAGGATTTAGGCTTTTGTCAGTTAGCGGGGCTGACTGGGCCAGCGTATTCAGCGGTATGGGCGCTGACGTTGCCGAGGGTGTTGGCGTAAACAAGGCACGCAAGGCAGGCGGCAGGAGCGCTGCCCCCCCAAGCAATCCTAAGCGTGTAAACAGCTTGCGACGAGAGAACCGAAACGGCGGCAGGTTTGGCATGGATCTAAGACAAGGGGGCAGGGACAGGTAACTAGGAAAAGTTGAGCAGGAGGCGTGCTAACAACATGACTAAATACGCCTTTATTCTGACAGGTGCACCTGAGAAATTCCTGAGTCGCTAAGGAGAGAAAAAACACACTATCAGCTAGGCTCCAATATCTGCCCTAGAATGTCCAGCTGATCGCCATTGAGTTCAACAACAACAGCACTGCCAGAAGAAGGAAATACATCGCTCAGCCCCGTGACATTTACCTGATGCGTCACCATAATGATGACGCCCGGAGAGTCTTGATTAGCCGCAATATAGTCTTTTACTTGGGCAGCTTGCGTGTCTGCGGTGCTGCGATCGCGAAAGAAAGAATTCAGCGGTGGAAAAGGGTCTACTGGTGTAAGATCCATCAATTCAGCGGTTTCTAAACATCGGCACCACTGACTAGAAAGCACTTGAGTCACTGGAATATTCCGCCGCCGAAAAGTCTCTCCTATTTCTATCGCCTGCTGTCTCCCTTCTTCAGAAAGGTTTCGTTGAGTCGAACAGTCATCTAGCTGAAAATTGGCAGGGTCGCCTGTTCCAGGTGCGATCGCATGACGCATAAGCACCACATACGTCTCATTTTCAGCCTGTGCTAGCTTTGCCCAAATCGCCTCTTCCTCCGAACTGACGCTCACAGCAGACGATGGGCCAGCCCCAGATATAGGCCGCTCAGATACAGACTGCTCAGATATAGGTTGCTCAGATACAGGTCGCTCAGGTACAGGCCGCTCAGTTTCTAATTCCTCAGTTCCAGTTCGCTCAATCACAACGCTGTCATCTGTAGCGCGGCTATCTGTAACGCTGTCATCCGAAGGTACAGAAACTGGTTCTGACGTAGTAGCACAGCCCACTAAAATCAGGCTCAGACAAACACCACAAAACCGCTTCCACTGAATGGCATGCTGTAAAGCGAAACGAGTCAGCATTGTGTTTGGCTTCATTTTGTTTATGATATCTAAAGGGTTGCAGTACAGAAATATCTACAAAAGTTTCTGCAAAAGAATCAGACTGTCAGCGACTTGCCCATTATGTCGAAGCCCAGCCAACCCTATCAACCCTTTCTGCTCAGATTTCTACACGGACTGACAGGTCTCTGTTTAATTCTCGCGGTGCTAACCGCCTTCTGGACCTACAACACCTACGATGGTCGCTGGGTAAAACTCCCCCTGCCAGATTATAAGGCAATTGAAGGTATCCACGGCACCTTCGGCCTATACACCTTACTGATTTTTCCGGCCTTTGTCCGCTACGCATTCCAGCGCGGACAGCACCGCCTACTGCAGGCAGATGACCTGAAAAAACTAGCTCAGCTTCAACCGCCTGCTAGATGGTACATGCTGAATCGCTTCACCAATACGCTGGCGCTTGTGGCGCTAACATTCGCCCTTTTTAGTGGCAAAATGATGGACTCAACCTGGTTACCAAAAGGAGAGCTCAATCATACCTGGTATTACCTCCACCTAATTGCCTGGGTAATCGTGGTAATTTCCATAGCACTTCATCTGTTGATGAATGCAAGGGTAGGCGGTTCTCCGCTTCTTCGTTCTATGTGGAACACCCACATTCGAACAAAAGATAGTCCTAAACGTTGGCCTCAGCAGGTGACGACTTGGTGGCACGCTGCTAAGGCAATGTCTTGGATAAAAAGATTTCAGATAGTGAAATCTCTCTCCCGATTAGAACTAGCGATTTGGAGTATCTTGATTGCCGCTTGGACCATTTCGCTAGTAAAAGAATTTAGCTAGTGGTATCTAAGTCCAAAGTATCTGAGTCCAAAAGTATCTGAGTCCAAAAGTATCTGAGTCCAAAAGAAATAGCCAAGCTTAGCAAATATAGACCAAGGCTCTGTCCAAAGAAGTAGGTCGATGAAACCGCAGGGCAGAAATTATTGCACTGAACAGAACAAGCGCTAAAAACGGTAGGTAATAATACTGTATAGCCCTGTAATTTAACGCTTAAGTATTAATTGACGGGACGAATGCTATTCTCTTACGCGGTATTCGTCACCGCTTGCGCTACTTATTGCTACGCACTACCGCTATGCTTACACTTCAAAACGTCTTTTTTGCCTTTGTTTGGATCGCGCTGCTGATTCTAGCAGGACGCTTAATAAAACAGCATGTGAAATGGATTCGCCGACTTTACTTACCTGAATCTATTGTGGCCGGGGCACTGGCCCTGATTCTAGGGCCACAGGTCTTGGGTATGATCGCAACTTCTATCGGTGGAGAAGGAGCTTTTCTCTCTCAAGGCTTATTTTCTGAGGCCATTCGTGAGACTTGGTCACAGGCTCCTGGCATTTTTATCAACATTGTTTTTGCCGCATTGTTCTTGGGCGAAGTCATTCCCAGCCCAAAACAAATTTGGAGAAAGGCCGCACCTCAAGTTGTTTTCGGTCAATCGCTCGCTTGGGGTCAATATGTTGTTGGCATCCTGGTTACACTATTAATTTTAATTCCTCTATTCGATGCCAACCCAATCTCAGCAGCCCTGATTGAGATTGGCTTTGAAGGCGGTCACGGTACAGCTGGCGGCATGGCCGGAACATTGACCGACCTAGACTTTCCAGAAGGTGCAGACCTAGCGCTGGGCCTAGCGACTGTCGGCATCATTTCGGGAATTGTTACCGGTACTTTCTTAGCCGACTGGGCACGCAAACGCCAACACATTTCCGTCTCTCAAGGCGAAACCTCACAGCCTGACGATCTCCCCGAACTATCCCATACAGACACTGAAGCGAAAAGATCTCGTCGGC
>CALDSK010000185.1 GCA_937911865.1 uncultured Synechococcus sp. | reverse complement strand
AGAACGGCTGCCCATTTGGCAGGCGCAAGGGCTAGAGTTTTTTCAACTGCCGCCTGACTGCTCTGACATGAATGGCATCGAGACCGAATGGCATCAACTCAAAGCCCATGAGATTCGCGGGGCGATGTTTAAAGATAAGTAGGTGAGCATAATTAAACGTAGCCCTTAGTCTTCGGAAGCCTCATCATGCCGTTATCGAGACGTTGGATAATTCAGAGCATCTACTTACCGAGGACTTGGCCATGGGGGTAATCGCCGCCTTGAACCGCCGAGGGGCGAAGGCCAACTACGGTCTCAAACGCTTTAGTTTTGCTTCTAACCGTCAAGCGAATCCCAAACTTCTCACGACCTAGCAGGGCGACGTTTATTTAGGCACATCTACTTAGCTCAGAGAGTGATGTGGCCATTGCCGCAGCCTTTAAAGGTCTTCTGGACTAGATTTAGCTACCTGAACGACCCAGCAGAACCTACGGCGGGTCGCAGATTTGAGCCCTTCCTGAAATTGGCTTAGGTAACCTTTGCCACACGAATCGCCCCTTTTAAAATATCCCCTTAAAACTCCCACTAGAAGCCATTATGATGCCGGGGGACGATTTCAGGCCTTCCGTAGAGGCCGAAAGATGAGTGCAGACTGTCTCACATACCTGAGGCATTGGTTTGACATCGCAAGCGCTTGATAATCTCAGATGAAACTTACTGCTTGTGAAAAGATAATTAATAGATATACCCTAGACATCATTCTAGTATTATCGTTCTATTGACAGCATAGTTGATTTTGTTTCGCTAAACTTGAGATAAAGCAAAAGGGATAGTAGCTTCTTTCATAAGAACCTTCAAAACAGCAGATAACCTATGAAAAGCTAGCCTGATATACGGCTAAATTTCACAATCATTTTTCCAAGATTTGTTGGAAGTTCTCATTATCATAGAAACGTTGCAATCATTGCGAAACCTAATCGCCATTATTTGTAGAGATTGACTTTGGATTCTTAAGTTTGCTGTAGCATCCAAGATTGGTTAGTTCTTTCCGAGAAGAAGCTTATTGATTTTGCATGGAGGATAATTACTACCATAACTAAAATGAAAAACAACAAAAAGAATCAGGATTCTCGTGAGCTAAAGTTGCTGGGGAAAGTAGCCCGTTCAATTTTGAGTCCAGCCATTGATATAGATCAGATCTTGCAAGTCATCCTAAATGAGAGTTTGAAATTGATTGATGGCGCTAAATATGGAAACTTATTATTCGTAGAAGGAGAAGAAATAGTTGTTAAAGCTACCACCTCAAAATTCAAAAGCAAGGAATTAGGCAGAAGATTAAAGATCAGTGATTCGATTAGTGGATTGTCTGTCATTCAAGAGAAATCAATTCTGATCTCAGATGTAGATAAAGAGCCACTATATCAATGTGTTTTTCAAGATGAACATGTGAGAAGTGAACTTGCAGTTCCATTAGTCAATCATAGTGAAGTTCTCGGCGTATTGAATTTAGAAAGTCCTAGAGTAAAGGCCTTTACTGAGCATGACAAAGAATTACTACAAGCGCTAGCAGACTTGGCCACAATAGCAATCATCAATTTTCACGCTGGCGAGTTGAAAGCATTGAGGAAAATAGATGCCGCTATCCTAAGTTACACCGCTGATTTGAAGCAAACTTTACAGACTATCCTAAACGAAAGCTTGAAACTAATAAATGCGCAACATGGTGAATTAACTCTTTTAGAAGGCCAAGAATTAGTTATCAAAGCTACTAGTGATCAATCAAAGGAGAAAGAAGTAGGCAAAAGGTTAAAGATTGAAAAATCAGTCAGTGGAAAAGCAATTTCCCAAAAAAAATCAATACTTATTCCAAATGTGGAAGAGGAGCCGTTGTATCAAAGAGTACTGACAGATGATCACATGAGAAGTGAAGTAGTAGTGCCTCTAATTGAGCATAAACGCGCAATAGGTGTTCTAAATATTGAAAGTCCTATACTCAATGCCTTCACTGTACATGACCAAGAACTATTGGAGGCAATAGCCGATCAAGCAGTCATTGCAGTTAGAAATGCTCGTAGTAGTCAAGAGCTTAGAATTCTTAGGGAAATAGATTGTAAAATATTGAGTTCTACATTTGATTTAGAACAGACTCTGCAGACAATACTTGATGAGAGTCTAAAGCTTATTGGCGCTAAGTATGGACTCTTGTTGCTCGTAAAAGGCGAGGAGTTGGTTATTAAAGCTACTACGACTCGTTTTAGAGAGAAAGATTTGGATAAAAGATTAAGAATCAGTAATTCGATTAGTGGCAAGGCAGTTCACAGCAAAAATACGATACTCATTCCAGACGTGGATGGAGAACCTTTATATCAGCGCGTTTTACAAGACGAGTATATGAAAAGTAACATCGCAGTCCCACTGGTCAACAATGATCGTGTACTTGGTGTCTTGAATATTGAAAGCCCTAGAGTAAATGCTTTTTCGGAACGCGACAAAGAGTTGTTAGAAGCAATGGCAAATCAAGCGGTTATAGCAATTAGAGAAGCTCAAAACAAACAAATACTAAAAGAGCTTCTAGAAATCGATAGGTCTATTCTAAGCTCTACGTCTGACTTGAATGAAACATTGCGAAATATTTTGGGTAGAATCCTAAAGCTCGTCGATGCGGATTTCTGCGATATCTCTGTAGTTGAAGGAAATGAACTAGCAATTAAGTTTAGTACTCTGAAGACGGTTTTCAGAGACAAGCTCTATATAGAAGATTCAATCACTGGGTTAGGGGTCAAACAAGCAAAAACAATATTCGTTCCTAACGCAAACAAACACCCTCTTTATAAGAAGAGTCAAGGTGCCAAGGCAATGAAAAGTGAACTAGTCGTACCAATGTTTAAAGATGGAATTGTCGTGGGGGTACTCAATGTTGAAAGTATTAGACCCAATGCTTTCACAGAGCAGGACATTGAATTAGTCAGGGCACTTTCGGGACATACAGCTATAGCCATTGAGAATGCTCAATACATTGAAGAGTCCAAACAAACTGAGTTAATAAAAGCAAGTGCTGAGACTGCAATATGGATAACTCACAAAATCAGTAATCTTGCTTTCAGCATGGAGTGGCCTGTACACAGCCTAAAGGAAGAAATAGATACATCTAATACTTCTGCTATTGAAGACTTGCAGATGATACAAAATTCAGCACGTCAAATCATTGCCTTGAAAAATGATCTAATGAAACCGTTTCATCAAAGGAAAGATGAAACGGTCAATATTGAGGAAATTCTTCATGAAGCTATCAAAGCAACACACGTCCCAAAAGCAATAGTTCAGTACAACTTGCTTAAAGCTTTGCCGTCAATAAGGGCAAGTAAGGCAGATATTCTAGATATATTTTCCGAGTTGCTAAGCAATGCGATGAACGCAATGGAAAACACAACAAACAAAGCCATTGAATTTAGTGCCTATTTGCATAGTGAAAGCAAACAAAACTTTATTGTTATAAAGCTCGCTGATAATGGTTGTGGAATACCTCAGGAAAATATAGATAAAATTTGGGCTCTTGGATTTACTACAAAACGCGAACAAGGTGGAACTGGTTTTGGCATGTATAAGTGTGCACAACTACTTCATCAAATGAAAGCTCGCATTTTCGTGGAGAGTGAAATTGACCGAGGCACAGTATTCACTATAAGCTTTCCATTCTAAGAAATCTCAAGAATCTCAAAAGAGTTATTGTTTCTTCTTCGATTCACTGTATTTTTCAGGCCGTTAATTATGAGAAATCCTGCCAAAATCATCTAGCATTCTTTTCAAAGGTTGGAGAGAAGTCAGGACAACTTCTGTCATGAGTCCTAACTTCTTTCAATAGTGAGTTTTCTGAAGTCAAGAAAGAAATGCGAGCTAGATAATACTGTACTTGAGCAAGGATTATGAAACACTCTGATATCAATATTTTAGTTGTAGACGATGATGAAGGTGTCAGACGTAATCTTGAGAAAGCGCTTCATCGAGAGGGATACATCGTTGAAGTGGCTGAAGATAGTCAAAATGCTTGTATCAAATTAGACGAGTCACCGATACATCTTGCCATTTTGGATTTGAGGATGCCAGATTTGCAAGGTAAATTCTCTGATAGAGCTGGAATCGATTTGCTTGAATGGATTAAAAGGAATCATCCTGAAACTTTTGTCATGATGCTTACAGGTGCTGGCACCGTACCAACTGCGGTAGAAGCTGTCAATCTTGGTGCCGATTATATAGAGAAGGATCACCTGCAACCACAATATCTCAAAGAAAAGATAAAAGAAATAGTTAAAATAAATCATAATCTCAAAATCAACTTTCTTCATGGCACAAAACTAGCTAAAGTTGAAGATGAGGAAATTCTTAGGCGACTATTTATAGACTCGTCAGAGATTAAGGTTTTAGAAATTGCTCAAGGCTCACGTGAAACAATTATTTATCGAGTGACCTCACGCAATTTAAATGGTGAATGGAGAGTACCTTTTGCCACTAAAATAACCTGGAAGCATCAGATATTGGAAGAGGAGAAAAACTACCACCAATGGGTGAAATATCGATTGGGTGGCGACAGATATGCCAGCATGCTTGGAGCAGCTGCGTACTCTTTTAAGCGAGGTGGTATTAATATGTCTTTCCTAAATACAGATTTGACTGGGCTATGCGATTTCAAGGAATTCTTCCGAACCAACGATAGAAAAACACTGAAAAAAGTTGTTTCAAATCTTTTTGAAAACACACTTTCGTATTGGTATGAAAGCAAAGAACCCGAGCAATTATGGCTAATCAGAGAGTATGCAGGATATCTCAATGCTGACAATTGGAATTTGAGGCGCTCTGTCAACCGCCACATCAAAGAATTTAAAGACTCGCCCAATATTGAATTAGAACAGTTTGATATTAGCTTTCCTAATCCAATTAAAGCATTTGAAAATTTGTTGGCGTCGTCTTTACTTTTTGAAAAGAGAACATATATTTCTACAACACATGGCGATCTTCATGCGTCCAACATCTTGGTGGACAATCAAAAGAATAGTTGGTTGATTGATTTTTCCAATACAGGACGGTCTCATATATTACGCGACTTCATTGAATTAGAAGTGTCAATCAAGTTTGACTTGATTGACACTGAAGATTTGAAAGCTTTATTAGAACTTGAGTTAAGCTTATTATCCCAAAAAGATTTTCGAGATACCCCAAAATACTTTTCTTCTGACGAAGCATTTCAGAAAGCTTTTGAAGTTGTAGTGAAGGTACGTGAATATGCTTACCTAACAGTTGCTCCTAATCATGATATTACCGAGTATTATATTGGCCTACTGTTTTACTCTTTAAACATGCTTCGATTCTCCTCAAAATCCGTTAGCAAAACAAAAAAGATTTGCATCCTTTACTCTGCATCTATTCTTCTTGATGGATTAGGGTTGAGTTTTCAATAGATTTTTAGGCCTGGAAAAAATTATTTTTTCCATTGCTAATGTAAGAAGTGTGGAGCAAAATGAGGTATATATTTATTCTTAACTTTCACGAAGAGAAGGTACTTTAGATTTTTTTTGATTTAAGTTTTCTAGAATTTCGTATCTTGAGATTTTGTAATATTCGCATCCTAATCGGTTTAGTTAAAATCTTCTACCCTTGCGTACTTAGCTTCTAATTTTGGAGTAATAATCAATATTTTCAAGATCACTTTTATCTTTATGTCGCCGATATAGTAAAGATTCTTTGCGATCTCTCAAGGCCTTAACCAGTTTTCACTTTAAGGCTTTATTTGTTTTTTGGAATTAAGCATTTTCTTTCAGAAGTCTAAAACATTTAATCGGCTGTAGAGTCTTAATAGATCTCCCCTACAGAAGTAGTTGCCAAGTATGCTAAAGGCAGATGACATAAATAGGGCAATTATTTTATCCGAAATACTATGAGTATCTAGGCTGGAAGTTCGTTGAGATGCTTTAAATTATACAAAGAGTATCAACGTAAAGATTGGTGAGTGTAGGATGCGGATGTTGGACGAGACAGGTTTTGCTGAAGCTGAGAAGCGAATTCAAAAAGCACTTTGCAGTGGTTTGACTGAGCTTAATTTATCAGGTTTAGGGCTCAGAAAGATACCTGAAAGCATCGCTCAGCTTCATGGCTTAATGCGGCTCTCACTTAATCAAAATAAATTAGCTGAGTTGCCGCGAGAGTTGGCAAAGCTCAGTCAATTGACTCGACTGTCCCTCGATCATAATCAACTGGCTACGGTGCCGAAAGAGATTGAGAAGCTCAATAATCTGATTCGACTTGATCTCGATCACAATCAACTAATTACGGTGTCACCTGCGTTAGGACAACTCAGACACCTGACTGAGCTTTACCTTGATCAGAATCAACTGACTACTGTTTCGAGAGAATTGGGAAAGCTTAGCAATTTGACTCGACTTTCTCTTGACCAGAATCAACTGACTATTATCCCAAAGGAATTAGGGCAACTCAGCAATCTGATAGCACTTTATCTCGACTACAATCATTTAGATACACTTCCTCAAGAATTGAGGGGACTTAGTAACCTGACCGAACTTTATCTCCATGGGAATGAAAAACTTGGCCTATCTGCTGAAATTTTAGGCCCGACTTGGGAAGAAGTCAGTAATGGAGCAATCCCAACTAAACCTCAAGATATTCTCGATTACTACTTCCGGCTCTTGGCGGATCGCACGCCTCTCAACGAAGCCAAGCTGATTTTAGTGGGCTTTGGCAATGTCGGCAAAACGTCCCTGGTTAATCGTCTGGTGCATAGCACTTTTGATCACGACTCTCCAAAAACCGAGGGCATTCAAATTACAAAATGGCCCATCCGGCTGCATGACGCCGAAGACATCACCCTCCACACGTGGGATTTTGGCGGACAGGAGATCATGCATTCCACCCATCAGTTTTTTCTCACCGAGCGCAGTCTGTATCTGCTGGTGCTCAACGGTCGCCAGGGTCACGAAGACGAAGACGCCGAATATTGGCTAGAGCTGATTCAAAGCTTTGGCGGCGACTCGCCAGTGATTGTGGTGCTCAACAAAATCAGCGAACAGCCTTTTGACGTCAACCGCGCCGCCCTGCAGCAAAAATTCCCCAACATCCGCGCCTTCATTCCCACTGACTGCGGCGACGCCAGCGGCATCGACCGGCTCCGCACCACCATTGAGGGTGAGACTGATGCCCTAGAGCATCTGCGCGATCCGTTTCCGGGCAGTTGGCTCACCATCAAAAACAAGCTGGCGGCAATGGCTGACAACTACATCTCCTTTGAGGACTATCGCAAAATTTGCCAGGCTGATGGCGAAACTGACTTCGGCGCTCAAGATTCCCTCGCGGTGCATCTCCATAGCCTGGGCATTGCCCTCAACTACAAAGACGACGCCCGCCTGCGCGACACTCACGTACTCAATCCCCACTGGGTCACCAGCGGCATTTACGCCTTGCTCACCGCCAGTGAACTGGCCGACACCAAAGGCGAACTCGAAGCTGCCTGCCTGGGCCGCACCCTTGATCCCGCCGCCTATCCGCCTGAGCGCCACGGCTTTTTGCTCGAACTCATGCGCAAATTTGAGCTGTGCTTCCGCTTCGAAGAAGACGAAAACCGCTTCCTGATTCCTGACCTGCTCGACAAACAGCAGCCTCCTGAGGCCGCTGAATTTGCCCTCGCCGACTGCCTCAACTTTCGCTACGAATATCCGATTTTGCCGGAGGGGCTGCTGCCCCGCTTCATCGTGCGCACCCACGTGCTCAGCAAGCATCAACTGCGCTGGCGTACCGGTGTCATTCTCCAGTTCGAAGGCAACCGTGCTCTGGTTAAAGGAGATCGCGCCGATCGCTGCGTCACCATCAGTATTGATGGGCCGGTCAACAGCCGTCGTCGCCTGCTCGCCATTATCCGCTACGACTTTGAGCGCATCCACAGCAGCTTCAAATTCCAGCCCCAAGAACTCGTTCCCGTTCCTGCTCATCCCCAGGTCATGCTGTCCTATCAGGACTTGCTTGTGATGGAAGAGTCCGGCCTACAAGAAATGCCCCAAGTCATCATCAGCAAAGTCGAAAAGCTGAATGTGCGAGACCTGCTGAATGGCGTTGATATTGAGGGTAGTCGGCGACCCGAGTCGAAGCTAGAGCGACAAAGCGAGGCGTTGCGACTGTTCTACAGCTATTCTCACAAAGACGATCTGCTGCGCGAACAGCTCGAAACCCACCTCAAACTGCTGCAGCGACAGGGCTTAATCCAACCCTGGCACGATCGCCGCATCCTGCCCGGTGACGAATGGGTCAAAGCAATTGACGATAACCTCAATCGCGCCGACATCATCTTGCTGCTGGTCAGTGCCGATTTCATTGCCTCCGACTACTGCTACGAAATTGAGGTGAAACGCGCCATGGAGCGGCACGAAGCCGGTGAAGCCCGCGTGATTCCGATCATCTTGCGTCCGGTAGACTGGCGCGGTACGCCCTTCAATAAACTCAGCTGGCTACCCCAAAACGGCGAGCCCGTCACCCAATGGCGCGATCGCGACGCGGCCTGGCTCAATGTCGAAACGGGGATTAAGGAGACGATCGCGGCCATGAAAGCCCGAGACTGAAGCACTTGAGCGTGCTTCAACGTTTCGCAACTGGCGGAGCTGCGACGGGGCACTTCAAAAGACGCCGGTCTCTAGTAGAGTGCTGAC
>CALDSK010000184.1 GCA_937911865.1 uncultured Synechococcus sp. | reverse complement strand
ACGATTGCCTCAGCCAGTGGTGACTATACGGTGAAACTGTGGGATCGAAACGGTACCTTGCTCAGCACCCTAGAAGGCCATAGTAATGTTGTCATGGATGTGGCTTTTAGCCCGGATGGAGAAACGATTGCCTCGGCCAGTGGTGATGGCACAGTGAAACTATGGCTTTGGAACCTGGATGCACTTATGAAATACGCTTGCAAGCAAGTTAAAGTTTATCTAAAAAGTAGCCCCAACGTAGCCCCAACGGACAGAACACTTTGCGACTAAATCGTGCCTATTAACTATCATTTTCTCTTGTTAACAGGGTTGAATTCTTTGATGGGCGATCAGCCCAAAACCTAAGAAAAGGGCTCAACAATTATCACGACAGCTGCAAAGACTCTTGCTACATATTAAAGACCATCACAACAGATTACCAACCTGTTGTGATGGTTGGGCTCAAAAAATGAGTTCCTCCATGCTGGAAGTAGAAGCCAAAAACCAGTAGGCCAACCTTATACATACTAGCGACTTGATCCTAGCTTTGTTCTGACATGTGGATAATGCCATGTTCAGAGAATCGAAACACCTACGAGCCAAGCTCTATTCCAGTGAAATTATCACTCTGGTTCTGCTATTTGTCTTCAAAGGCATAGGGAAACGAGTTTTCTGTCGGCAACTTGATCGCCTATTTTTACCATCCCACCAAACCCGCTCTTGACATCTCATTCCAAAGATGAAAGCAACGCTTCCATCTTTGTTTTGATATCGAACTCATGTGAAGATTAGCAAATTCATCCCATTACCTGGACTTGAGAGGTAAGTGACGATTACGAAAGGGAAACTGCCGCCTAACGTTGGAGTTCAACGGCGGCAGTGACTTTAGATTCCGAGCAATTGCCTATGTTCCGCCGTTGCAACGTAGTGTTAGCTGGTTGACAATATGCCTGAGAACAATTAGTCACTTTTTGTCAGAAACCTATTTGCAATGGCCTCAATGCCATGAGAGATATTTGTAAATGCTTCATCTCGATTATCCCAGCTTGTAACAGGTTTTGCATCTTTAGGAAGTGCCTGTAATTTACCAAATGGTGCTGTTGTCCAATTAACAGGGCGTAGTATGATAGGAATTACACAGACTTCTCCAGACTCATGACGTTCCATGGCTCGTTTAACTTCGATATCCCAGCAATAATCTGAATTTATGAAGTCTGAGCTAACTAGGAGCATAATAATTTTTGCCGAATTCATTCGTTCGTTAATTTTATGCGCCCATGGATCGCCAGGCTTAATTTGGCGATCATGCCATCCCGAAATTGCACTATTTTTCTCTAAGACGCTTAAATGAGCTGCTAATTGATCACGAAGCTCCTCATCTTTATGAGAGTAAGAAAAAAAGACTTCGACTGGAGTATTTTCGTTACTTTGAGCAGTTAGTTCACAAGTAGACTCATCTTCTTTAAGAACCGACTGCTTCTCTGGAGACTGAGATGGTGGAGCATTAGTATCTGACTGGCCTCTCAGGCTTGTGTACTTTTGCATGTAATCATTCAGCGACTCTTCTAGTTGCTTGATAGCATGCTCCGATCTAGCACGCTCTCGAGGATCATCTGAAAAAATTAAACGTGCTTGATACTCATCTAACAACTGTTGAGCGTCGGCAATCAGTTTTCCTAGACGCTCTAACTCTTGCTCAACAAAGTCTGGATGCATGAGGCCCCTATGTTTAAACAATGCAACTAACGTGAACTTGGTTTAGCAATTCTGATGCCGTATTGACTCCAACTTTCCACCAAGATTTCAGTTAAAGTAACTATCCCTCCAGCAGAATTGGACTACAGAGATATGCATTCAACTCTATGAGTTGGCTAGTCTAGCCGATTTTACTAATCAGTTGGTCTACTAAGCTAGAAAATTCTTCCGGCGATCTCACAGCCATCTCAGGAGGGTTAACTGAGGGAAATACCTCTTTCAGGTCTTGTAAAGCTGCATTAAATGCCTGATTTTCCTTTAAGCTTGTTTGCTGAGATAACTCTTCAACGTAAAGTACAAAGCCCCGCGCATCCTGATACTCTACTTTGGCAACGATTTTATTATTCTTAGCAATAGATGCGCCATATTCCACTGCTGCAGTTTCCAGGATTTCGCTAATTACGTCCCTTAAAAATAGGACAGACTGCAACTCTTCGGCTGGCACAGCGTTGATGGCTTGATTAATTGCTTCTATGGAACTTGTGTAGCCACTTTTAATTTCAGGGGCAGCGGGCGTATACTTGGCCAGGCTGTAAATTTCGTCCAGACTTTTATCAAAGGCCGGCACTTCATAGGTCTGTAGCTGATCCTCTACGCTGGCATAAATTTCGTTAACGGGATGGCCCAAGTGGGGTTCTGCCTGCTCTGGTGTACCTTGATCTAACAGCGCTTTGGCAACTATTAAATGGCCCCGCATCATACCTAAATTTGCCACATAGGAAGCGGTGGTTGGTGGCTCTGTAGTTACTGGTGGTGGGATATCATTAACAATGGACGAAGTGTTATTTGTAAGGCAGCTGCCGAAGGAAAAGGCAAGCGTGGCCAATACAGAGACGATGAAGAAACGCTTTATGCGCAGCATGATGCTTTAAGATATAAAATAATAAGATTGAGTTTGGAACTGGTTCTTCAGCTGATATTAAAGAAATCCGAAGAATATAATTGCATCCTAAGACAATCTGTATTGTACTACACTAGCTAACAGATTTATATCTCACTGAGTTCACAAAAATTTATGGCCATTTAGACCTGATTGCACTTATAAAAGCTGTCATGCTCTAGGTCAATAAATGGATCAGAAAATTCATCTTCGATGACGTTGTGTGTAATAAAGTAATCGTCAAAAAAGCCTCTGTCTCTGAGTTCTGCTCTGAGTTTTTCTGGGCTCCCGTTTACATCAGGACATTCTCCTGGCGTAAAGCATTTTTTCTGAGCTAACCCTCGATAAAAGAGCACAAAATCTTTATTGGAGAGTTCAAAATCATCTTTATTAGCTGCATCTGCATCTAGAGCAGCTGCAGAGTCAAACCGTGTAGACTCAGTAGTCTCCTTAAAACTTTGGATAGCCTTTGAATCTTGGCGCAGGTAGTACAAAAAGCTAAGATTTCTCCAAGCTTGGTATATGTTATCAGTTGCCTTTGTTGAAGTGATTTCTTCGTAGTATTTGATTGCATCCTGAAGATTATCAAATCTAACTTGATCTCCAGCAGCAGGGCCTTCAACCGCAATATGGGAAGATACAGCTGCTAAATCCAGCTTGATTTTATAAGAATTAGGTTCATACTCAAGAGCTTTTTCAAGGGAAGCTTTAGCGAGCGTAAATTGGTCAAGGTGGGTTTCTGCTTTGGCCTTATTCAGTAAAAGAGCCCTATATAACTGTCGCTCATCTTCGCCAGCTTGATCATTAGGTGCAGTCGCGACTGCTTTTTCAAGCAATACTTGAGCAGTCCGATAATTCTGATCCCTATGCATCAAAAAGTGGGCCAACTCTAGAATTGGAAAATAATCTTCCTTAGAAATTTTATAGTCTCCTCTTTGGTAAAATTTCAACGCCGATTCGTAAGTTTCTCCGGCACCATAAGCCTCAAGACAAGTATAGTCTTCTCTTATGATGAACCTTTCAAAGTCTTGTATTATACCCTGGTAAAAAAGTGCCTGACCTAAGCGCGGGCTGTTTTCTTGTATTGCTATAAACACCGCCTCATCGAAAAAGGCTTGCGTTTGATTAACAACTCGTTGCTTATCCGTTTGACTCAGGTCATCGTGCCATCTAAGCAGAGACGCTCTACCGGCATTAATCTGGATGCCAATATCATTAGGAGAGAGTTCCTGGGTTCTTTTACAACCAGTTAATATACTATTAACAGTTTTCCAGTCTTTTTCAGTATTTCCGATTATTTCTAACTCATGGTTACATTGAGAACGAGATATTTGTTTTTCTCGGAATGCCCAAACCGCTCTAGCTAATGGAACAGCCCCAAAAACAACAGTTACCAAGACAATGGATATCCATTGTTTGCGAACAATACGTACTAGAGCTTGAGGAAATTGACTAGATGAACTAGGTTCCTCTACATTAGGAACCGTTTCAGGTGATTTACTTCTTGTTTTATCTTCTTGAGCTGATCTGTCTATTATCTGTTCAGGTAGGTAATCAGTCCTGGTAATAGATTGATCACCTACCTGAACATCTGAATTAAAAATATTTTGCCTTTCAGGCTGGTTTTCTTCTACTAACTTTTGCTGAAATAAAGTCCCCCATCTTTGTTGTAGAAGCTCTGATTGTTTTTGATGCTCATCTATATGTTGTTCACGCTCTTCGATAGCATGCTCCACTTCAGTTTGAACTACAATCGGCAACCCATGAGGTAATATGGCCTTTAACTGAGCAATCTCAGACTTTTCTTGTTCAGTATGTTTTTCTACCAAGCTGATGAGTTTATTCTGTAAAGATGTTAGTTTTTCCTCGTGTTGCTTACGAGATTCTTGAAGATCATTACTATTTTCTTTGTATCTCTTTCTAGAAGCTGGATCACCTTCATTAATTAACTTTTTTTCATACTGATGTATTTGCTCTGTGCAATTCTCAATATGAGACTTGGTAGCTCGTATTTCGTTTTCAACGCGCGAACAATTTTCCTCAAAAAACTCTTCGAGCCAATCTTGAATAGATTTTTTAGACATGACCATCAGCTCCTCAGCAAACTTTTAACCCGTTTCCAAATTAGTTTGAAATTCAAAGCATCATCTAACTTAATATCTGCTTCTTAACCGAAAATCGTAGGAATCAGAGAAACAGAAATTTTCAGTCTGTGTTTAAGCTTCAATCTTGAATCTTCGATAATTTGAGCTATTTGAACCTGCTCAGGATAGCGTTTAGCCAAGCTTTGCTTCACTAATTGCCATAAATCCCCAATTTCTATCTCTGGCAACCGTTGGTTCTCTAGAAAATTCAGTAGTGATTGAGCTAGCTTCAGCTGACTTTGTTCAAGTTGCTGAACAAGCTTAACCATAAGACGTTGCTGACTGATGTCATAGCGACTAAGCAGTTCCTGTCGAGTGTGATCAAGCTGACTCAAAATAACAGTTTGTCCATCCTTGAAGATATTTACATCAGTCTCAATGCGATCTAATTGCTCCTCTAGGAGCCTAGATGGAGTAGCCGTAGTATGCAATTGTGCGTTTAGGCTCGTATAGCCCCGAATGTATCCATTTGCCGACTCTTTTATCTGCTTGACAGCATGCTTCGAGCTAATGCTATCGCGAGGATCATCTAAAAAATCCAAACGCGCCTGATACTTATCTAACCACTCTTGAGCAAGAGCAACCCGTTTTTCTAAAGGGCGTAACTCCTGCTCAACAAAGTCTGAATACATAAGAAATCTATATCAGTCAATGCAAATAATTTACATTTAGTCTAGCAAAGCTAATAGCTTATTGAGCTTAATTCTCTATAAATTTTGGCTCTATATGGATTTCAGGGAGGTCTGAGCCAGAAAAATATTGAAACCCCTTGCTGTATGCGCCTTTCAGTCTCGGAGGTGTGAAATGACTGAAACACTCTTTGAGCAAGGCTTACAGCTTATGTGTTTAGTCCACCTCCCTGAAACAGCTATTGAGCCTAAATTTTTATTGATATGGCCATTTTTCTAACAGAGTCAGTCTTACTCTTGCAAAATTGTAAAGCGTCCCATACAGCCTGCCTCAGCGATGTCATCTTGATGAGGATGAAACATATACTGACCAGGTAATGAATAGGTAAACTCCAAGATATGCCGTTCTGCCATGCCCATGGTAATGACATCCGTTTTTTGGGTCGGTCTTAGGGTCATCCCTGTTGGATAAACCTCAAAAAAGTTCGCATGAATATGAAATGTAACGCTAGGCACAAATTCAATCGTATTGAGTAGATATATGCGAACTAACTGATTTTGATAAATGGGTAATGGATGCCGAGCAAGATAATCAGGGATGCCATTAAAAGCGTAGATTTTTGTATGCTCATTGTCATCTAGCGTTCCTGGTTCTAAGCCTAATAAGCTTTCCTTAGTTTCTTGAATGTCATATCCTCCCATGACCATCACAATTTCGTCTGCTGGCGGACGTCCTTGTTTCGGATCAATAATGAACATGCCGTGTAAGCCCTTACTAATATGTTCCGTCACTGGAGGAATATGGCAATGATATAGATGTAGCCCATAAGGTAGCGCCTCAAACTCATAAATAAAGGATTTGTTATTTGAGACTGGCGGTTTTACACCATCCATTTCGGCAGAATGTATGCCGTGAAAATGCATGGTGTGTGGATGACCAGCCTGATTTGAGAAAATAACCCGAACCCAGTCACCTTCTATTGCCCTGAGTGTAGGTCCTGGCACTCGGCTATTGTAGGTCCATGCTGGAAATTCGATTAATGAGTTCAGCTGAAGATGTGTGATGTTTGCAGTAATTTGAAACTCTCTAACTAAGCGCCCGTTTTCTTGCTTAACAGTACCGTAGTCAAACTCTCGACAAATTGCCATTGGATTTATATTATTTCCTAAATTGGGTAAATCTTCAGGCAATAATGGAATTTTGACAGACGTATTAGCCTTGGATAATAGCAACTTTCGACCAACAGCAGCTGTGCCAGCAATACTAACTCCTGCCAAGCCAACTTTTAGTAGCTTACGTCGGCTGAATAGTGAATCTTCATCATATATTTGATGCTTAGACATGTTTTTCAACAGTACTGAGTATGATATCAAGCAGGCATTCTAACAATAAAATCAACAACGGCATGAGATATTAATTCTTGTAATTTTCTTATATTCCATCGTTGCCATGCTATGTTTCCTGATAAGCAAAATATCTGAGGAGAGTAATTAGTCTTTTAATGAAGGTGAGGCTTTTCAAAACTTTCGTGTACATCTTGTATAAGCAGTTCAGAGATTTGAGACTTGTAAAAAAACAAATGAGCTGAAAGTGAAAGCTGACAATGCTTTACATGAGTTGAGAGTTGTATATCTTCAAGCAATTAACCAAAAGCTCAGTAGCATAAGAAAAATTGGAGCATTAGATACGATTATCTTGACTGGAGGACTGCTAGCATCAATTCAATCAGTTCATCTAGGGCATGGAGTCTTGCAAGGTTCTCCGCAGCTGTTGGAGCTGCTAGAGTTCTTAAACCGTTTATAGATTATTCCAATCAAGTGAAATAGAACCCGGCTTTCTTTTTATGGAAAGTTTTGAAAGAATCATCCAGCTAACTATATATTCAACGTCAGATCTGCCAGATAATCCCCCTCATGCCCGCAGTTATATCCCAGATCTGCTGGATAACACCCAATCTTTCGGGCGTTATATAGCAACTTCACTGTCTAACTCCATACTTTCGGGGTGTTAGATGGCAAAACTGATAGTTAACTCTGGGAATGTAAGGTGTTATCCGTCAGAAGTGCTGGATAACACCCCTGATAACGGTGTTATCCAGCCTCTGATCTCCATGACACAATCTCAGAATCCTCGCTTGCTTGAGCAAGTGCGTCAGTCCATACGGCTGCGGCATTTCAGCTTAAAACCGGAGAAATCCTACATCTATTACAATCGAGATTTCATCTTGTTCCATCAAAAGCGCCATCCTAGCGAAATGGGAGTCGATGAAATTCGAGCATACCTTTCCCATCTTGCGATTGATCGGCAAGTTGCGGCATCAACACAAAATGTCGCCTTAAGTGCGCTTTTGTTTCTCTACAAGCAGGTTCTAGAGCTTGAGCTACCGTATATTGAAAATATTGAACGGGCCAACCGGCCCAAGCGCCTGCCAGTTGTCTTTACTAGAACCGAAGTCAAACAACTCCTCAGTCATTTAGATGGCATGAATCACTTAATCGTGAGCTTGTTATATGGCAGTGGCATGCGTCTAATGGAAGGGTTGCGGCTTCGAGTAAAAGATTTGGATTTTGAGTATCGGCAAATTACGATTCGGGATGCTAAAGGTCATAAAGATCGCGTCACGATGTTACCAACTGCAACGATTGAGCCGCTGAAGCTACAGCTTCAAAAGACCCAACAGCTATATCAACAAGATTTAGCGATGGGTTATGGTTCGGTGGAGCTGCCTTATGCTCTTGCACGCAAATATCCGAATGCTGAAAAGGAATGGAAATGGCAGTTTGTGTTTCCCTCATGGAAGCGATCTATTGATCCTCGAAGTCAACAGATTCGACGGCATCACGTCTATGAACAATCAATACAGAGAGCCGTCAAAAAAGCAGTAAAGCAGTGCAAGCCGCAGGCATTCATAAACATGGCGGCTGCCATACCTTGCGTCACAGTTTCGCGACTCATTTATTAGAAGACGGCTACGACATCCGCACTGTGCAAGAGTTACTCGGTCATAAAGATATCAAGACAACAATGATATATACCCATGTAATGAATCAGGGTGGGCGCGGCGAAAGAAGCCCGTTAGATCGGTAAGACACAGCGGGCGAGCACCGTTGAAAGGAAGAGCTGTCTGTAGAACGCCTCAAACGTGCAATCTAAAAATTTTGCCAACACCTTCTCTCCCTAGAATCCGAGGCACATTGGCATGGGAGAAGAGCGGCCATGAAACTCATCGGGGTAGACATTGGCGGCACCTTTACCGACCTAATTTTGGCCGATGTGGCCCAGGAGCAGACCTGGATTCACAAAG
>CALDSK010000183.1 GCA_937911865.1 uncultured Synechococcus sp. | reverse complement strand
TATTACTACTTATCGGGAGAGCTACATCCGGGTAATTTTAGTTTTCTGCCTAACAGTTTTCTACATAACGTAGGCGTCAAATATTGCGACTGAATGTGAAGTCTGTCTGCAATAAGTCGAACGCATCAAATTTTCGAGTCATAATGAGCCGGATGCAAATAAGCGCAAGAAACTGCATCAAAAAAATCAGGGAATTCAGCTCCATAACACAGCCCCTTTCAACTCAACCCCGTCAACTTAATGAGTGACACTATGAAATATTTTTTCTTATCCGAAAGCTGGACAACCGGTCGCGTCTGGGAATTTGGCGGCCGATGGATCGGGCTTGCCTGGAACCGCACCCCGCGTCGACAAAGGCGGGCCCGTTTTTCATCCGCCTGACTTTCGTCTAGATGCTGCGATTCACTCAGAAGACAGCTCTGCTGCCGCGTCAAAGGCGCCTCAAAACTCCGGTCGTCAGTTTGCTCAAAACAACGCTGCTAGAGTAGTGCAAGCGCCCAAATCAGTAATGGCTCGTTTGCGTAAACTAACCAGCGGTAAAAATCCGATGAACTCAAAATCATCTGCGCCAGCCTCGGCGCCAGCGCAAGTTTCCTGAGCCGCCCAGCGCAAATCGAGTACTTGGGGCTGAGCCTGAAGACGGCTGTTGAAGATCCTTAAGTATAGAAGTCTTTAATCGGGGCTTTTTCTCAGAGCCTTCTCTTTAATTGGGCCAATCACAGCGGGGCCGCAACGTTGCTAATCGCTCGTTCAATGGAAACTAAAGCGCGGTTATAACCCAAAATAGCCGTAACATTGTTCCCTCTAGCATCAGCCAGCTCACGTTGCGCGGTCAGCACATCTAGCTGGGTGCCTACCCCTGCCTGCAGTCGTAAGTTGGCAAGCGCGAGGGCTTCTTCTGCTTGCGATACCGCTATCTCCGATGTGGAAATGTTCTCTTCGCTGGCTTGCAGGTTAAAGAAGGACTGTTCTACATCAAAGCGAACCTGATCCAAGTTCTCGCTGAACTGTTCTTCAGCAATGTCACTCCCAATGCTTTGTTGACGTGCCCGAGCGCGAGCCGCCCCGCCGTCAAACAATGTCCAGTTCAGCTGGGCTCCCAAAGAATAGGTATCTTGAAGTTCGCCGTCGGTATCTAAAACATCTGGAATACTGTAGTTTGCAAACAAACTAACCTGAGGGCGAAGGGCGGCTAGCGCGGCGCGGCGCTGCTGTTCGCTGACGTCCGCTTGCAGAAGCTGTTGCTCTAACTCAGCCCGATTCTGAAAAGCAAGAACGATGCTCTCTTCTAAGGTCAATGGCCAATTGGCAGCCTTGGCAACTGGCGTGGCAGAAACGCTGGCATTAGGTGGCAAATTGAGCAAACGTGAGATGTCTCGGCGGCTGATTTGCTGCTGGCTTTGTGACTGAATGACCTGCTGACGAGCGTTCGCAAATTGCACTTCAGCTCTGAGCACATCAAAGCGGGTACCCACGCCAACTTCTTGCCGAAGCTGTGCATCGCGCAAGTTGCGAGCCGCTTCATCTAAGAAAGACTGGTTAATGCCAATGTTTTCCCCAGCTTCTTGCAGCGCATAGTAAGAGGTTGCTGTCGTCAATCGAATTTGTTCTTGCTGAGCTTCTACTGCCAGCGTTGCAATTTCTTCATTCAGCTCTGCTGCTCGAATAGAGGCCTCTCTAGAGCCCCCCGTAATCAAGTCGTAGTTGATACTAACGCTTCCACCTAGCGTTGTGTCCAAGTCACTGCTGCTGTCTCCGGTAAAAGGGTCGATCTGAGTGTTCTCGCGAGTCGTCAGGTCTGCCTGCGTAGTCACGCTAGGCAATAGCGCTGCTCTAGCTTCATCAACCGCCGCTGCTGCCTGCTGCTGACTCAGTAAAGCTGCTTGCAGGGTTTGGTTGTTGCGATACGCTAGTTCAATTGCCTGTTCTAAAGTAATAACAGGATTTTGCTCAATATCGACTTCCTCAGCTGTTGTTGGAAAACTGAGCGGATTGGGATCGGCATACAAGATAGCTGGCAGCTCATCAATCTCTACATCATCAGCGGCTGTTGGCGCAGGAACCGATTCGTCTGGACCAGCTGAAGCCGGTTCACGCTCCGTGTCTGGTACTTCTGTTGGAGAGACTTCTGGCGGCTCAGTAGGCGGCTCAGTAGGCGTTTCTGTGGGTGGTTCTGGAGGTGTTTCCGGAGCAGCAGGATCCTCTTCTATATCTGTGGATTCAGGCGCTGTCGGTTCGCTCTCTTCTAGCAGCGTAGGCAAAGCGTCTTCTTCATCGTTCTGGGCTACGACGCTTCTAGTGCCACTCGCTTCAGCAGTTTCAGTATTCTCAGCTTCGGCCTGCTGAACTTCGGCCTCTTCTACCAGTGCTCTGAAGCCATCAAGGGTCAAGGTTGGCGATTCAATAAAACTATCGGGCTGAGCGTCACTTTGAGCTTCCGTGGCGTCTGCGTCAGGTTCTTCAACCTGTTTAACCTCTTCAACCGCGACTGTTTGGGCGTTACTAAGCGCATTGCGGCGAGCGGCTCTAGCGGTGACCGCTTCTACCGGTAGGGGCTGAGCGGTATCACTTAACAGTCGGCCACGTAGCTGATCAAACTGAGGTGAGCGTGCTGTCGTAACCGTAGGTGAGAGCCCGAGTGTCTGGGACGGTGCTTGGGCCTCTAAGCTGGTATCAGCCTGCGCGATCATCGCTGTACCCGTTTGTAGGCTCACGAGCCCTGACGGATTTTCTGGCTGGTGTTCTGTAGCTGGCGCTAACGATTTCTCTAATGATGTATCCAAATGCAATGCGTCTACAGGGGACTCATCAATACTGGATGTATCATTGGGGGCTGCTTTAGCTACTAAAGATAGTAGGGATACCGAACTGCTTGCTGTTAGCAGTAGAAAAGCAGCTGATTTTAGATATCGCATAGGACAGATGACTTCAATGGGAGTTTAAGAATGTCTAGTACAAACAGAAGAAGCGTTTAAAAAGGTGAGGGGTTCGGCGTATTTTCTCAGTATATTTACTGAACTGTAGGGACTCTTTTTCTGGCAGCCACCGTCAAGCTTAGCGGACTAAGCGATGAGGCTCAATGGATTTTCCTCAATGGATTTGGCTCCGCGAATTTTACGGTACCTTGGCCTGTTTTTCGCTGTTAGCTGCCACTGTTGACGCTCTAGGCGCAGTTTGGCTGTATCCACGTCGGGTTTATATGGCAAGCTCGGTCGAAAGCGTCCTGGGCTGTGTACATAGCGACACGAGTTCAGGCAGTCCTTGTACCGATAATACTAAACAGTTTAGTTTATATTCAAGCTCTGCTAGAGACATGTCGTCAAGGAAATAGGTTTCCTCTGCAAGCTGACTGTCACTCTGTTTCAGCATAAGAGATGGGAGTAGTATGCCATCTCCTAAAGTGGTCCCCTCAGCGGCCTGTGCAGACAGCTGCGTTAGGATGTCTTGACCTGTGAGCAGGCCAGTCACTGTAATTGCCTGCCCCCAGTAGTGACTGTTGATAGCAGCCATGTTAACGGTGAGCCCTTCAATTTGATTTAGTCGGTCAACCATTGGCGCAAAAGCATGCTCAACTGCGTTCCCAACCACCCATGTAAACGTACGAGGCGTCTCCACTTTTTCCGGTAAGTTGGCGGCAATCTCATCGAATTCCTTTAAAAACAGCCGAATAGAGCCCACACCATTACCGATTTGGGGATACGATTCGTAGTGACTTTCGGGGGGTAAGTTTTGCCGTCCAATCAAGAACCATTCGTCGGCGAGCCAGGCAAATGTTGTCCCCAGTTCGGTCTGGAAGTCTGCCTGAATCGCTTGAACTTGGGCGATCACCTCCTGTGCTTTTTCGGTGGTGACAGGGATGAGTTCATCTTCGTCTGGGCGGAAGCGGGTCAGCCCAACGGGGACCACCGCCGCAGAAATGACGGCTGGGGTGTCTCCAGTGTGGAAGCTGGCGAGGTCTCTTAGGGTTCGCTCCAGGTGAGGTCCGTCGTTGATGCCGGGGCAGACAACGACTTGGGCGTGAATCTGTAGGCGGTGCTGCTGGAACCAGGCTAGGTGGTCGATAATTTTAGCGGCGCGATCGTTTTTCAACAGACGCGATCGCACTTCAGGCTCAGTTGCATGTACGGATACATACAGCGGGGACAGTCGCAGCTTGGCAATGCGATCCCACTCAGCAGGTGGAATATTAGTCAGCGTCAGATAGCTGCCGTATAAAAAGCTCAGCCGATAGTCGTCATCTTTTAAGTACAGCGTTTCTCGCTTACCTGGCGGCTGCTGATCGATAAAGCAAAACGGGCAGCGATTGACGCACTGTATTAATCCATCAAACAGAGCCGTTTCAAACTCTAGTCCTAGCTTCTCGTCATAGTCTTTTTCAACCTCTATGCTGTGGGTAGCGCCTTTACTGTCTAACACTTCTAAGTCCAGCACCTCATCAGCACACAGAAAGCGATAGTCGATCAGATCGCGGGGCCGTTGACCATTAACCGCTACTAGCCGATCGCCTGCCTCAAAGCCGATTTCTTCTGCAATCGAGCCAGGGACGACACTGGTGATCTTGGCCGGTGAAATGCGAGTGGTCGGTAAGGTGCTGCGATCAGTCATGAGTGCTTCGGCATGGGCGGTTTGGGATGATTGCGTGTTTAGAGCGTGTGAAGCGTCTTAGATCTTTCTCTGAGAGCTTTCTGCACATCAAGAAAGTCTTCTATATATTTTGAATGCTTCTTGTCGCGATCGCAATCAAGATCACCACGCCAAACGCCAAACGGTACCACACAAATACCCAGGTGCTGTGCTGCTTTAGAAACTCAATCAGCCAGGCAATTGCGGCATAAGAAGATACGACCGCTGCGGCTAGCCCACCTAACAGTGGAACGATTTCCACCGCACTATCTGAACCCACAACATCCGTAATAGAAACGAGACCCGAGATCAGAATCGCTGGCATGCCTAGCAGAAAGGAGAATCTGGCCGCGGTCTCCCTCTTTAGGCCTGCAAATAGCCCAGCCGTTAATGTCGATCCCGAGCGAGATGCGCCAGGAACCAAGGCAAAGGCCTGCGCAATGCCAACTAGCACTCCGTCAGACAGTCCCAGCTTGGCAAAATCACGCTTTCGTTTGCCGATAAGTTCTGCGATCGCCAGTAAAATCGCCATCACAATGGAGGTAATGGCGATCGCCGCTGTGGAGCGAATGATAGATTTTTCGTAGGCCTCACCTACAAAAATTTTCAGATACAGACCCACCACTACAATCGGCAGCGTCCCTAGCAAAATACCTAACCCCAGCCGAAAGTCATCCGAGTCAAATCGCTGTGCCAGCAGCGCATTCAGAAACTTGACTGTCACCGTAGACAAATCGCTCCAGAAATACCCCAGACAGGCCGCCACGCTGCCCAGCTGAATCACCGCCGTAAACGACACGCCCGGAGCGCCCCAGCCCAGCACCACCGGCACCACCTTGACATGCGCCGTACTGCTGATAGGTAAAAACTCGGTAAGGCCCTGCACGATGCCAATCACGATGGCTCGAAATAGCGTGATTGTTTGGTCCGATGCATCGGCTACTACAGCCAGCAGCGGCCAGCTAATGGGCATTGTGCCTAACATGAACAATACTCCCATCGAGCCGAGCTAGCGCCCCAAGCGACTATGGTTGTCAACATAATATAGCTATAGATAATTCCTTCCTCTATGTAATCCTTACCGCGAATTAGCGGTTGCCTCAGAACATTTCACACGTCAAACCGTACGGGCTAAATTGCACGAAAATTCCGCAACTTTCACCGATGTCAACCCGCTACGGCGTTATTCTATACAACCGCGTGACCTGACCCTAGGAATCATTTTGCACAACACTGTAAAGACTGCGTTAAGTTGATTGCCAGATCGTCCTACTCACCCGGTAGACTCTACAGAGATAAAACATTCTTTCTTGTGTTTCTGACCAATTTCGGTCGAGACAGGCCCCCTTACAGAAGCAGCGTTCAAAAATCAGAACCAAAGAAGCCCGAAGATAACACAGCTATAAATAGCACAGAAAATAGCACAGAGATTTCATCCATTTAGATCTCCCGGCCTGCGGCCACAGACCCAAAAATCGTGTTATGTTAAGAACAGTTAAGTCATCTCAGAAAAGTCTTGCAAGTTCTTCATCAAACCACGCGACACATCAAGGATTTTGAGACTTTGCAGATTTCTAATGAAGCGCCTTTAACGCACGAGCCCAACAGTAGTGTGGGGATCGGCGCTGATCAATCTTCGCTTGCCTGGTTTGCTTCTCATTGGCTGATTGACAGCTTTCGTACTCATAGAGGTAAGGCGCTGGCTGCGGCCGCGTTTCTAGTAGCGGTACCTGTTTTCGTTCAAGCACCTCTGGTAAGAGCTTTTCCTACTTTTAGTCTCGCGCTTACAGCCGCCTGGTTGCTACTTGGATGGCGTTTGCTCAATCAGGCAAAAACCGAGCTCTGGGGCGATTTGGTCATCGGATTTAGCTGGACCTGGATGGCTGGTGCCATCTACTGGGGCTGGTTTCGCTGGGATCCCTATGTCCATCTCCCCATAGAATCCTTGGGGCTGCCGATGGTACTGGTTTTGATGTGGTATGGCAAAGCAAAGATTGGCAATTACTTTTATCTAGGCTCTCTGCTAGGCACAGCAATTACAGACCTTTATTTTTACTGTGTCGGGCTGATCCCTTACTGGCGAGCACTTATGATCAGTCCGCCAAGCGAAGCAGGCAGCATTTTGCATAGCGCCTTGCTCAGAATGGAGACCTATCAGGGGGTAGGCTGTGCGATTGTGCTGCTGTCCTTGTTGGTCATGTTAGGTACGATTCCGCTACGCTCAGCCGATGCCAAGTGGTGGGCCTTTAGCGGCGCAGTGCTCAGTACGATTCTGGTAGATAGCCTGTTTTTCGCCGCTGCTATTCTGGCTTGATGTATCGCTGCGCACCTGATCTCTTCCCTCAGCCCTTAACTGATTTCAGCCTCCCTGCCTTTTGTGCTGTTGATGTTAACAATTGCTGATGTCTTTCGCTTAACGCTTGAAGCATAATGTAGGCAGTGTATTCATCGCCTCTTTACATATTTTATGTATGTTTTAGACGTAATTTTGCCGGAATGCGTAGATACCTGTGCGTAATTATGAGCATATCGCTGCAAAAGTGACTATGCTAGTGTCTATTTTGAATTCTCAGGCATTCCGTAGAATCACGTTGGTGTGAACGCGGATATGACTATAGGCTGTAGCCAGTATTCAAGTAGGGCACTCTATTGAGTAGTGATACGAAGCACCCTACGTCTGATTATTTGGCAAAAGCTAGCCTTGGCTATCAGCTCTCTTTGCGTGCGGTCTTTGCGTGCGGTGTGTTTCTGCCTGTAGGCTACCTTGCTTACATTTCTTTGCTTAACTCCCTTTTTGCTTACCTTAGAGCTTTGCTTTATTGTTTGCTTGCGGGTGCCCTTTCAAGAATCGTCTGGTAGCGGCCCATATTACTAAGCAATATGGCCAATTCTATTAAATAAATAAGTCATCTATTGGTAGCTGTGGCAACTCCTGACACTCCACAACTAGGCCCCTGTCTGGTGCTCAAAACGGATGCCAGTCAACGGTACCTACCGTTAGCTGGTAATAACTGTTGGACCGTAGGGCGTAGCGACGACAACAATTTTGTTCTGGGCGATCGCTGGATATCTCGCAATCATGCCATGCTTCAATGTATGGATACCGGCGAGTACTACCTGATTGATTTAGGCAGTCGCAACGGCTCTTTTCTCAATGGCAGACGGGTCAGCGTACCTGTGACCTTGCACAGTGGCGACGCTATTACCTTCGGTCAAACGGAGCTTAAATTCTACTGCCCCGCACTACAAACGGTAGGGAGCGGTGATTATGGCGAAAATCAAAACTTTCCTGCAACCGCAGCGCTTCACGTACGGCGCTTGATTTCAGTTCTGGTGGTCGACATTCGCGATTACACCGTCATGACTCGCAAGCTAGATGAAAAGGTCCTTTCTGAAGCGATTGGCACCTGGTTTCGCTATGCTGGAGAGATCATCAATGACTATGGTAGCTGGGTCGACAAGTATATTGGCGATGCTGTGATGGCTGTATGGATTCACGGTAAGCAAGAAGTGACGCCGCAGTCTATGCTGCAAATTTCAAAAGCGGTCAGTGAGCTAAATCGGATGACCAGTCAGCTCCACAAAGAGTTTCCGCTGCCTTTCCCGCTGCGCATTGGGGCTGGGCTAAATACGGGCTATGCCATGGTGGGCAACGCCGGTAGTAGCGATCGCCCCGACTACACGCCGCTTGGAGACACTGTCAACGCGGCTTTTCGATTTGAAAGCTCGACCAAGCAGCTGGGCCTAGATATTTCGGTGGGTGAAACTACTTACGCCGCTCTAGAGCAGCTAGGCGTTAGTGAGCAGACATTTAAACGCTACTCCGTGAACTTAAAAGGCTACGAGCATCCGCTGATTACCCATGGCTGTGCTTTTTCTGATCTAGAGCGATTTTTGGGCGCCTACGAGCGTCAAAACGAGGATGCCTCACCTGACTATTGATTGTTGGCTAGCGTCATTCGTTATTCTCTGTCTGCGGATCGTGAGTTCCGTATAGCGATATATAGCACTGGTTACGCTGCTGGTGTTCCGCAAAAATGATATCCTCTATGCATATGCTGAGAGTAGATTAATAAGAGGTTTTGAGCGGATGAAACGAGGCATGAGACAAGTATTGGGTGCGCTAATTGCGGTCGTCCTCTTTGGGAGTTCAATGCTCTTTGGAGCTGCGCAGCCCGCATCGGCAGCGGTTAGTTCGGTGGCAGTCCGTGCAATGAATACAGCTGGCGGCATGACGCTGGTGGCGAATTCAGGCGGTAGGGAGCTTCGCAACTCTGTAGATGACAAGCTGGCTACAGAGTATGGCAACAAGATTGATGTCAATAACACCAACATTGCATCTTTCAGAAAGTTTCGCGGTCTTTACCCAACGATTGCTGGCAAAGTCGTTTCTAACGCACCTTACGACAATGTTGACGATATCCTAGATATTGATGGCCTAAGCGCAGTAGAGCGCGATCGCCTGCAGAAGAATATGGACATCTTTACCATTTCTGCACCCGATCCTGCTTTGGTAGAAGGTGCAGACCGCTTCAACAATGGTGTTTATAAGTAATGAGCTGTTGGCACTTGAACGTAGCTGGGCCAACTAGATCTACTGGGCCTAACTGACAACGACAGATCAGCCGTTAGCTAACGTTAGCTAACGGCTTTATTTTTGTGTTCATTGTCCCTGCTAGAGTATAGCCAATGTCCTAATGCACTAGGGCATTGGCTAGTTGAGTTGCTCTAGTGGACTAAGGTTTTTTCCTTCTCTAAAGTTTCCTTCTCTGAATTTTCCTTCTAGTTGCAGGAGCGTTTTTTGTTGGCTCGTTCTCATTCTCATGGTTCTTCTGCCAACGCTGCTGATGGCTTCGATGTGATGGTTGTTGGTGGTGGCGCGGCAGGACTGTATTCGGCGCTGTGTTTACCGGCTCACTTCAAGGTGGCCCTGGTAACCAAAGATACGCTGGCGATTTCTGCTAGTGACTGGGCGCAGGGTGGCATTGCAGCCGCGATCGCACCCGACGATTCCTCTACGCTTCACATTGAGGACACGCTGCGGGCTGGCGCAGGACTCTGCGAGCCAGCGGCGGTTGAGCTGCTAGTAGAAGAAGCCCGGCAGTGTATTGATTCTCTGGTGGACTTAGGCGTTGCGTTTGATCGCTCAGGTCCACAGCTATCAATGACCTTAGAGGCAGCTCATTCCCGCAAGCGCGTGCTGCACGCCGCTGACACCACAGGTCATGCTATTGTTTCTACCCTGGCGCAGAAGGTGCTAGAGCAAGAGAACATCACGGTCTTTAATCAAACCTTCGCTCTAGATCTTTGGGTGGATGCGGGTGAGTGTAAAGGAATTTGCCTGTCTCAAGCGCGAATAGATGGCCGTCCTCAAATTCAATGGATTCCGGCGCGGGCGGTTGTACTTGCGACTGGTGGTGGCGGACAGGTCTTTTCGCAGACAACAAATCCATCGGCTAGTACCGGTGATGGGATAGCGATGGCTTGGCGCGCCGGGGCTCAGCTAAGAGATTTGGAGTTCTTTCAATTTCATCCTACCGCGCTGACTGTGCCGGGTGCACCGCGCTTTTTGATCAGTGAAGCGGTTCGAGGAGAAGGCGCATATCTATTAGATAAAAAAGGACAGCGCTTTGCGTTTGACTATCATCCGGACGGTGAGCTGGCCCCACGTGATGTGGTGAGCCGGGCGATCTTTAGCCATCTGCAAAAGACGGGTGATGCCGTTGTCTATCTCGATTTAAGTCCTATAGCATCTGAACGCATCCAGTACCGGTTCCCCAATATTATTCGGGTGTGCAAGCGCTGGGGCGTTGATGTGTTTGAGCAGCCGATTCCAGTCTCTCCGGCTGCTCACTATTGGATGGGTGGAATTACCGCTGATCTCAGCAGTGAGACGACGATTGGTCATTTGTATGCCGTGGGTGAAAATGCCAGTACGGGCGTTCACGGCGCGAACCGATTGGCGAGCAATTCGCTGTTGGAATGCTTGGTCTATGGTGCGCAGCTCAAGACCTTGGCGCTACCGACAGAACTCTCTGAGGTGGCTGCTGTGGAGATAGCCAGCCCTGAACTTGATGACGATTGGCAAGCTCAGTTGACACGATGGCGAGATCAGCTCCCACAGCTCATTTGGAGCAACGCAGGTATTAGTCGCGATCAGGCGCGGATGGATCTAGCGATCGCTCAGGTTTTAGCATGGCAAGCTGAGTTTCAACAGCTTTCTATTAGTCAAGTGCTGAAGCTCCAGCCGGGCAAAACAGTGATTTTGCCAAAGACAGTAATCGCGGATGATGTACGGCTGTGGGGCGAGGTTGGAAATTTGCTGATAATTGCGGCGCTCATTCTTAAAAGCGCCGTATTCCGCACTGAAAGTAGAGGCGGGCACTACCGCAGTGACTATCCTCAATCCTATGCAGATTGGCAAGTACACACGCTCATTTCATTCAGCGATTCCGCGGCTTTAGCCGATGCCTGCCAAAAATCGGCTTCTGTCTCATCAACGGATTGAACATTTCCTTATCCTCTACAAAGACAATTCGGCAGAGCGCCCTACAGGCCCTACGGTTTGATTGCCTGCCGAAATGCTGTCTATTGAAATACTGTCGTCTATTGAAATACCTGCCTGAGCACCTGCCACCGTGAACAGTGCCAATAGTCAATATGAGAATTGATCAAGCCCTCTGAGGTGATACCCAGCTCACTGCGACCTGGAATAGACAGCCGTGGTGTCCAGGGTGCTGGTGCGGTCATATTGAGGGTCCACTGGGTGGTAATAAGTGCAGGCGTTGTTTGCTCAATACTGTGCAGCTCCATCTGAATGTCTCGAAAAAATTGGGAGAGAAACCCGATCATTTTTTTGTACTTTTCAACCCCAGAAAATGAATTCAAAGGATCCTTGAACTGCACATCATCCGCGTAGAGGCTGTAGGTTTGATTATTGGGAAAGCGCTCATAGTCTGCTTTGAGCTGTTGAATGACCTTGTCGGTGTGCGTTCTCATTAGCGGGTGGCCGCGCTATCGTCTACTGTTGGCCACAGGCTTTCTAGCTGAGCGCGCCAGGCATTCATTGCCTTTTGCTGATAGTCCGACTGGCCCATTTCACCCATGACGCCCTCAGCATATAGTCGATCTAGCGTTCTTATGGTGTCTTCGAGCGTTTGTCCTTGAAGTTTCGCAGCGGTGATAATTTGAACAATCTGTGCCTCCATCGTCCGGTTAAAGAAAACACTAATGCCCTGACTGTTAAGTTCGGTGAGCTGTGAGATCGCCCGCTCAAACAAAGGCGTTGTCAGCGTCGCAAGATCGTATTGCACCAAACCCCAGACAATCCCTTGATGAATGGCATAGCGAGCTTCTTTGGTTTGATCGAAGTTCGCCTCTAGCATCTGCGTGATAAAAGATTGGGCTTCTTCAAGCGGTACAATCGGCGTCATCAGCCGCAGCCACGGATCGCTGGTGATAACGAGCAGGCGTAAATTCTCGGTCTCAACGTCCCAGGCGTCAGGCGGTGATTGCTTAACGGCGTCGCCAAATTTAGCGGTTAGCGCTGCAGTTATATCATCAGGAGTCATAGCGGCTACAGGTAATCCAATGGTAGGGAGTGATACCAACCTAGCAGCTGATACTCAAAAGGACAGACCACCCGTAGGTAGACTGTCCTCTTGGTTTTGACTACTGCGTTTTGACTACTGCGACCATCTGCGACGACGCTTAGTAGTCGAAGTCGCCCATGCCAGCGCCAGCGCCAGCCTTTTCGTCTTCTGCTTTATCAACAACGATACACTCAGTGGTGAGTACCATTGCTGCAATCGAGGCTGCGTTCTGCAGCGCAGAGCGAGTCACCTTCGCCGGGTCAACAATACCCGCTTCAAGCATATTCACAAAAGAGTTCTCAGCTGCGTTGTAACCCATGCTGGCATCTTTCTCTTTGACGCGCTCAGCAATCACCGCGCCGTTCTGACCAGCGTTTTCAGCAATTCTCTTGAGCGGGGACGTCAGGGCACGGGTCACAATCATTGCGCCGACAAGCTCTTCGCCGTCCAGGCTAGAGTTCGCCCAAGACTCAAGGCCAGGCGAAAGGTGCGCTAGCGTCGTACCCCCACCGGGAACGATGCCTTCTTCAACCGCCGCTTTAGTGGCGTTGATGGCATCTTCTAGGCGAAGCTTGCGGTCTTTCATCTCAGTTTCAGTTGCCGCACCCACTTTGATGACAGCGACACCCCCAGAGAGTTTAGCTAGGCGCTCTTGTAGCTTCTCTTTATCGTAGCTAGAGTCAGATTCGTCAATCTGGCGGCGAATCTGGTCGCAGCGAGACTTAACAGCGGCTTCATTGCCTTCTGCAACCAAAGTGGTGCTGTCTTTGGTGATGGTGACTCGACGAGCAGAGCCCAGCTGATCGAGCGTAACACTGTCGATTTTTAGGCCAGCGTCTTCAGTGATTAACGTACCGCCGGTCAAGGTTGCGATATCTTCAAGCATTGCCTTACGGCGATCGCCAAAACCAGGTGCTTTAACTGCCGCTACGTTCAACACGCCACGCAAACGGTTTACAACCAAAGTTGCTAGGGCTTCTTTCTCAATATCTTCAGAGATAATGAGTAGAGGACGGCCACCACGTGCAACCTGCTCTAGAACAGGAACTAGGTCTTGTACAAGCGCAATCTTTTTGTCGGTGATCAGAATCTGAGGCTCGTCAAAAGACGCTTCCATGCGCTCAGGATCTGTCACAAAGTAAGGAGAGATATAGCCCTTATCGAAGCGCATACCTTCGGTAATTTCGAGTTCAGTGAACATCGACTTACCTTCTTCCAAGGAGATGACGCCTTCACGGCCCACTTTCTCCATGGCGTTGGCAATCATTTCGCCCACTTCAGGATCGTTACCGGCAGAGATAGAGCCGACCTGTGCGATCGCATTAGAGTCTCCGACGGGTTGAGCCTGCTTAGCAATCTCATCAACTAGGTAAGCGGTTGCTTTATCAATGCCGCGCTTAAGGGCGATCGCATTGGCACCTGCAGCTACGTTGCGCAACCCTTCTTTTACAATCGCGTGAGCCAACACCGTTGCAGTGGTTGTGCCATCACCCGCAGAGTCGTTAGTCTTAGACGCTGCCTGACGAATCAAGGAAACGCCTGTATTCTCAACGTTATCTTCAAGCTCAATTTCTTTGGCGATCGTCACACCGTCATTGACGATCTGAGGAGAGCCAAATTTCTTTTCAAGAACGACATAGCGTCCTTTGGGGCCGAGGGTTACTGCAACCGCCTCAGCCAAAATGTCCATACCACGCTCTAATGCGCGGCGGGCATTTTCGTTATAGATAATGCGTTTTGCCATAGTTCGTATTCGGTGTGTTCAGTGTTTTGCGTTTGGTGCTCAGGCCAATCTTAAAGAAAGCAAACTCTAGCGCTATGCAACGGTTGCTAGGATGTCCTTCTCAGAAAGCAAGATATAGTCTTCGTCGCCCAGCTTAATTTCAGTGCCTGCGTACTTGGAGTACAGAACCTTGTCGCCAACGCTTACATCCATAGCCTGACGCTTGCCGCTGTCGTCGTATTTACCAGGGCCGACAGCTGTGATTTCGCCAACCTGAGGCTTTTCTTTGGCCGCATCAGGCAAAATGATGCCGCCCGCTGTCTGTTCTGCGGACTTGCTGACCTTCAAAAAGACGCGATCGCCCAAAGGCTTGAGTGTTGAGTTACCTAAAGAGATAGCTGCCATAATGACTTCTCCGCTATGAATCGAAACTAATAATGTGAGTGTGCTACCGCTCCTAATTGCTTGAGCCAACGCTTTGCTAGGGAGGGCGTTCGCACGATTAAAGCCCAGCAAGATAACGCTCTTCGACGGCAACCCTTGCAGGGCTTTTTCTAACTAAGAGTTTTGAGAGTTAGCACTCTCAGCTGACGAGTGCTAACTTATCGAACTTAAACCAGCCTTAGCAATACATGTAGCGGTGCGGGTTACCGAACTAGAAGGGTAAGGATGAAGGCGAAACGATCCATGACGAATGGGGGATCGCCTTGGTCGTCAGGGATCCACGATACGCACCTAATACGTCTTGTCGCTTCACTTCATCACTGATCATTCCTACTTCATAATTTTTAAAGGCGATGCATCTAGTGATAATCTTAAACATGGCGCGAGTCGATCTTATTAATAAGTCACATTTGTCAAACCCTTTTGTCGGTCAATTCTTGTCAGCCAACTGGGACAACACTTATATAAGGCGATCAGGCGCGGTACCAGCTAAAACGTAGGAAAGGCGCTCCGAATGGTCTCCACCGCAGAGAAAACAAACACCGGCTATATTACTCAGATTATTGGCCCAGTTTTAGACGTTAAGTTCCCCAGTGGTGAACTTCCAAAAATTTATAATGCGATTAAAGTCACCGGCAAAAACCCAGCTGGTCAAGACGTTGCCGTCACCTGCGAAGTGCAGCAGCTGTTGGGTGACTCCCAGGTTCGTGCAGTATCGATGAGTTCTACCGATGGACTCGTGCGCGGCATGCAAGCAGAAGATCTAGGCGGCCCTATTAACGTTCCTGTGGGTAAAGCGACCCTCGGCCGCATCTTTAACGTGCTAGGTGAGCCTGTAGATGAAAAAGGCCCTGTCGAAGCAGAGAGCACTTTGCCCATTCACCGAGCGGCTCCTAAGCTGGTTGATCTAGAGACAAAGCCTGCTGTATTCGAAACCGGCATCAAGGTTGTAGACCTACTCGCTCCCTACCGACGAGGCGGAAAAGTGGGTCTCTTTGGCGGTGCTGGCGTAGGCAAAACAGTTCTCATTCAAGAGCTGATTAACAACATTGCAAAAGAGCACAGCGGTGTATCTGTATTTGGTGGTGTGGGTGAGCGCACGCGTGAAGGTAATGACCTTTACAACGAATTTATTGAGTCTGGCGTAATTAACGCTGACGATCTTAGCCAGTCGAAAGTAGCGCTGGTGTACGGTCAAATGAATGAGCCGCCCGGTGCTCGGATGCGGGTTGCACTCTCTGCGCTCACCATGGCTGAGTACTTCCGCGATGTCAACAAGCAGGACGTACTGCTATTTGTTGACAATATTTTCCGCTTTGTACAGGCGGGTTCTGAAGTATCTGCATTGCTAGGTCGGATGCCTTCTGCGGTAGGCTACCAGCCCACGCTAGGTACCGACATGGGCGACCTACAAGAGCGTATTGCGTCTACGACTGAAGGTTCTATTACCTCTATTCAAGCGGTATACGTTCCTGCGGACGATCTGACTGACCCTGCGCCTGCAACTACCTTTGCGCACCTAGATGCCACAACTACTCTGTCTCGTGCGTTGGCTTCCAAAGGTATTTACCCGGCGGTAGATCCCTTGGACTCCACCTCTACTATGCTTCAGCCAGACATCGTTGGCGAAGGTCACTACGGCACAGCGCGTGCCGTGCAGTCCACCCTTCAGCGCTACAAAGAACTGCAAGATATCATCGCAATTCTGGGCTTAGATGAGCTTTCTGAAGAGGACCGTCAGATTGTTGCACGGGCCAGAAAGATTGAGAAGTTCCTCTCTCAGCCTTTCTTTGTTGCTGAAGTCTTCACGGGTATGTCAGGCAAGTACGTCACGCTAGAAGAAACTATCAAAGGTTTCAACATGATTCTTGCAGGCGAGCTAGATGATATTCCTGAGCAGGCCTTTTACTTGAAGGGCGGCATTGAGGAAGTGATTGAAGCAGCTGAGAAGATGAAGGCTGACGCTGCTAAGTAGTCACGCTTGACTGACGTTTGATTGACCTGACGTTTGATTGACTTGACATTCAATCAACTTTAGGGGAGCAGCGCTCTTATGCAGAGATCTCTGGCTAAGAGTGCTGCTCTCTTCCTTTAACAACATTATTCAAAGAGAGCTATGTCTTTAGTCGTGCGCGTGGTTGCGCCTGATAGAACAGTTTGGGATGACGAAGCTGAAGAGGTTATTTTGCCTAGCACCACCGGTCAGCTCGGTATTTTGGGTGGTCATGCGCCTCTGCTGACGGCTTTGGACACGGGTGTTTTGCGCGTGCGTTCGACTGAAGGCGCTAAAGAGTGGACAGCGATCGCACTGATGGGCGGCTTCGCAGAAGTTGACGAAGATGAAGTCACTATCTTAGTTAACGGCGCTGAGCGCGGTGATAGCATTGACCAAGGCGAAGCTGAGAAGGCTTACGAAGCGGCGCAAAGTAACGCTAGCAGCGTTTCAGCTGAAGATCGCTCTGCCGTATTTAAGGCGAATCAAGCGTTGAAAAAAGCTCGCGCTCGCTTGCAGGCGGCAGGCGGTAAAATTTAGCGCTGCCATAACTTCTGTCGAGTTGCTTAGGACACTTTTGCCGGCTAGAACCATTACATAGCAACGGGCAACTCAACTAGCAGCGGTAAGAACCCGCGTCGCTTTGCGCCGCTAGGGAACGCTCACCAGGGCAAAGTACACCAAGACCAAAGTGAGGATGTATCCTTACTTTGCTATCTCTTGATTTCTGCCTCAATTCAAAGTGCCGTAAGTTCTCTCTGTTGAGATCAACTCACGGCACTTTTGTTTGCTGGTGAATTTTGTGGATGGCTTCAGGCTGCGATCGCTAAAACCTCCACAGCCTTTTCTAATATCTCGTCTGGGTCAAACGGCTTGGTCATATAGAGATTCGCGCCCATCTCTCGTCCCTTTTGCTCGTCAAACTCCTGGCCCTTTGCAGTGAGCATAATGACGTAGGTATCTTGCGTCGCTGCATCACTTTTAACGGTCTGGCATACCTCAAACCCGTTCATCTTAGGCATCATCACATCTAGAAATACTAGATCCGGGTGCTCCTCTTGAATGATACCTAGAGCTTCTTCGCCATTGCTGGCAGTCAATAGCTCAACGCCTTCATCTTCAAGATCTTCCAGCGTTTGCTCCATCAATATACGAATATGAGCTTCGTCATCAACAATCAGAATGGTTTTAGTCATGATGTTTGGTAAGGCGCTGTAGTCGCTAAAGATTGGACTGTAAGTTTTGAGGGATTTTGGAGCGATTTGTTTGATTTAGTTTGTTGTCGTTATATCGTGCGAGGTAGACGAAGAGTCTGAGACTTCTGGATCTAGGTTCTCCAAAATCAGGCTCTCTGGGTCGGTGTTTAGGTGAGCTGAGTTTTCTGTGCTGAAATTTTCTGGTTCGGCAGTTTTCGGATCGATGTTTTCTGCATTCAATCCTGGTAAGGCTGCGCTGTTGACGCTGGGTTCGTCTTTGTCCAACATGACAAAAAAGATATTTTCTAGCCCCTTATCGAACCTTAGTGTTTTGATCAGCTCGTGCTCCGTTGAAATGTCAGCATCAACAATCACCATATCTGGTTTGAGAGAAAGCGCTTTTGCGATACCGTCTGGTCCAGTAGAAGCTTCTGTGACTGCGTAGCCTTTCGATAGCAAGACGTCTGCCAAGAGCTTGGTTGCAGACGTATCGACATCTACCACCAAAACTTTGCGCTTTGAAGCGCCCTGTTCGAGTAGTGTTTTGATGTCCTTTAAAAGAAGGGCAGTGTCGATTGGCTTGCTAAGGTAGCGATCGACGCCGAGCCGATAGCCTCTTTCCGTGTCTTGGATAATAGAGAGCACAATCGTTGGAATGTCCATGGTGTCTGGGTTGTTTTTCAGCACCGCAGCGAGGTCAAAGCCGTTTATATTAGGCATCATGACATCCATAATGACTAGGTCAGGACGTGCCTCTTTCACCTTCTGGATGGCTTCCATCCCATCGCTAGCTTCATCAATCTGGTAGCCTTCTGCTTCTAATTCTTGTCGCAGCAGCTGGCGAATATGTTGTTCGTCATCAACGACTAAGATGTGCTTCTGGCTCTTGTCTGTTGGTGCAACTGTACGGCCTACGTTCTCTTTCAACTGCTGAACGAGGGTTTGTAAATTAACCCTGGTTATTTCAGCGCTACCTGGTTCACTCAGGGGAAGTGTAAAAGAAAATGTACTGCCTTGCTCTGCGTTCCGCTCGGCCCAGATTCGTCCGCCGTGATGTTCAATAATTTGCTTGCAAATAGGTAGACCAAGACCTGTTCCCTTAGGTTTGTCGGTCATTACTTCACCGACCTGCTTGAACTTCTCAAAGACTTTTTCAAGATCGTCTTCGGCTAGGCCCATGCCGGTATCGATGATGCTAATGGTTAGCTCGTCATCCTGACAAGCTGCCTTGCAGGTAACTGATCCTCTGTCTGTAAACTTAATCGCGTTGGAGAGTAGGTTGATCGCAACTTGCATTAGGCGATCTCGATCGCCGATTACAGTCGGCAAGTTGGGGTCAATTTTGCGAATGATTTTTAGGCCGCTGTTTTGAGACAGTACTGAGGTGGCTGCGATCGCTCGCTCAATAATCTCAGAGACTGAGATTGGCTGCATATTCCACTCAATTTTACCGGCCTCAATCTTAGCAATGTCTAGAACGTCGTTAATCAATGACGTCAGACGCTCCCCTTCTGACACAATAATCTCTAAGTTTTCTCGAACCTGTCGGACTGCCCGTTCTGTTTTTTTCGTTTCTAAGTCAACAGCGGGCAAGACCGTTTTTTCCAGCTTTTTCTGAATCAGCTTAGCAAAGCCCAACACTGATGTTAGCGGTGTCCGTAATTCATGCGATACCGTTGAGATGAAGTCAGTTTTCATTTGATCAACCGCTTTCTCCGCCGTGACATCTCGAACTAGCACGACAGAACCAATTGATTGTTTGCCGCCGTCTGTAGACGCTGCTTCGGAGGTAATTGCAGTGACCAGTGCCTGCCCGACACAGTTTTCCGGTAGGGCTAGATCTGTGCTCAGGCTTCTTTCAGGCTGGGTCTGATTTTTTGCAATGAGCTCAGAGATATCGGCCGAGAAAAACTTATCTGCCGCCTGACCAATCAACGCCTGCTGGTCGAGGCTAAACATGCTTCTTAGGGCTGGATTAGACCGAGTAATACGTCCCTGCGCGTCTGTTACCAACAGACCATCGCCTAAGTTATCAATAACTGCATTCAGCTCATCCGCTTGGCTCTTCAGCTCACTTTGAGCCTCTTTGAGCGCAAAGGTATGTTTGCCCACCCACTCAATCAGTTGATTTAGTGAGATTGCCAAATTGCCTATCTCATCTTGGCTAACCACTGTCGCTCGTAAGTCGAAATTTTTCTCTCGAATAACGCTGAGCGCGGCTTCTTCAACCGCCTTGATAGGCCGATTGATTGCCCGACTGATAATCATGGCTAGTATTCCAGCCGCTATCAAAGATAAGACAATGCTAAACGAAAGAGCCTTTAGCTGAGCGCTGTTAGCTGCTTCGGTCGCCTCTTCAGCTTCCTCTAGCTCTTCTTCTGTAATTTCCTCAACCAGTAAAGACAATTGCGCTGAAAACTCTGATAGCGCTGACGTTTCTGGTCGCTTGCCAAACTCTATGAGTGTTTGCCGAGCATTTGCTAGTGCGGCTGCGTCTGATTGCTGTAATTCAATTTGGCGGATAATAGCTTCCGCTGCGAGAAAGTACGGTTCAATAACATCGTCGTAGCTTTCGTCGAGCGTATCTACGATCTCAATTTCTTCTTCTCTCTCTACGCCCTCTTCTTCGTCTTCATCATAAGAATCCATGAGCTCAGCCCACTGCTGTTGAAAGCTTTCAAACTCTGCTTCATACGCAGCATGGACGATTTCAAACTGTTCAGGAGTATCTAACCAGTTGACCAAATCTCTTTCATGGCTGATTGCCTGGGCGAGCGTTTTATCCAGGTCTTTGAATGCAATAATTTCCTCAACAGCATCGTCTCGAATTTCTTGGGCTTCGCGTTCGTAGTTTTTGCCAATGACAACTCCGGCACTGGTGCCAACAACAGCGATCCCTAATACCGCCGCGTAGCCCAAGATGATTTTCTGACTTACCTTAAGATGATTAAGCCATCCCTTGATTTCTGATGGCGAGGTTTGGGCTGTAGGCAGGTGAGGTAAGGCGGAATGTTTGTTGTTCATAGTAGGCTGCTGTTGCGATATGAAAATATAAGATGGGACAGGGCGCTACAGCGGTCGATCTACAGCAATCGATTGATGTCGAGCGTCTTTTCGGCCGGTATTGTACGAGCAGCGCTCGATTAAAGAGTCTGTTGGGTCATGGATTATGAGACAATCTCCCACTTTTGATTTGATCACTTTTGAAGTAATATCTATTTCTGTTGAATAGAGTTCCCAGGTTAGCTGCTGAAGGTTTATTCTTGCGCTTGATCTATTGCTCTTGAACTATTGCGCTTGGACTATTGCTCTTGATCTACAGCTCATATCCCATCGCTGACCCACATAAAGGCGACAAAAGCAGTAATTTCACCGCGTGTCTGTTTGACAGATAGGAAGCTCAATCGAAAATTGGGTACCTTGACCGAGCTCTGAATGGCATATCAGGCTACCGCCGTGACGCTCAGTAATGATCTGATAGCTGATAGAGAGCCCTAATCCTGTTCCTCTGCCTACTTCTTTCGTTGTAAAAAAGGGATCAAAGATTTTCTCTTGAACGTTTGCTGGAATACCAGGGCCATTATCTGCGATAGAAATTTTTAACCGATTCTCGCTAATTTTTTGGGTACTAAGGGTGATTGTGGGAGCGCTTATTTGGCTATCTTCTAGTGCGTCAATTCCGTTCACTAAAATATTCATAAAGACCTGGTTTAGCTGGCTAGGATAGCAATCTACCAGCGGAATTTCTTGATAGGCTTTGATGATTTTGACCGGCAATGTATTATCAGTGCCCTTTAGTTTGTGCTGCAGAATGAGTAAGGTGCTGTCAATCCCCTCGTGAATATCAACGGCTTTGAAGTCGGCTTGGTCAAGTCTGGAAAAGTTGCGAAGCGAAAGAACAATTTCGCGAATGCGATTGGTGCCAACGGTCATACTGTGGAGCGTTTTTGGCAGGTCTTCTAATAAAAAAGGGAGATCTACCGTCTCAATGTCAGCTTGTAGGGCTGGGCTGGGTGAGGTGTGTTCTTGTTGATACTGCTTGAGGAGCTCAATGAGGTCTTCAGTGTAATCTTGCAGATGGTTTAGATTGCCATAGATGAAGGAGACCGGATTGTTGATCTCGTGAGCAATGCCTGCCACCATCTGTCCAATACTGGACATTTTTTCGCTTTGCACTAGCTGTAGCTGAGCTTGCTTGAGCTCGCAGACGGTGGCTTCTAGCTGCTGGGCCTTGTCTTGAGCGATCTGCGCGGCTCTTCGGCTTTGGTCGTATAGCTCGGCTTGGTCTAGGGCAATCGCTAGCTGGGTGGTAACCGCTTGTAATAGAGCCACTTCATTATCGCTCCAGGTTTTGCTCGATTGGCTAACGCCGCAGCAGATCGCGCCGATTCGGCCTGCACGAGTGCGGATGGGCATGGCCAAAAATGCCGCGAAATTTTGGCTGCGCAAAAAATGCCGCGTTATGTGATCGCTGAGCTGTTCTACGCTGTTGATTCGTAAGGTTTGCTGATAATAAAAGCGACGCGCCAGTTGTTTTACTGATTCAGAGGCACAGCGACCCTGAATTGAGGGAAGATCAGAGCGTTTGCGTTCTGCCACAATCTCAATTACCTCATTTGAAGGGGGTACAAATTGTGTTGTGGTCGATGCCGCTTGCTCAACTTGGCGGTTGGCCGTATCCGTGTCACACCAGAGAAATATACAGCGGTCGAGATGAAGCGTTGTGTAGATTTCGCTGACCGTCGTTTCTAGTATTTTGTGAAGTTCTAGCGATTCGTGAATTTGGCTAGAGAGCCGCAGCATGAGGTCGTTTTGGCGACTTTCTTTGAGCTTTTCTTCATGTAGCAGGGCGTCGATAACGCCAGCTGTCTGACCAGCCAGGGTGGTAATGAGCTTGAGGTCTTCTGCGGTGTAGGGATAATGGGTGGAGCGGCTAAGTGCGATCGCGCCTATCGTAGATGTCTTGTTCTTAAGCGGCACGCAAATCAGAGCATCCGGCTCCGACTGATTATCGCCGATACAAGCACGTGTGGAAGAATCGTTGACGATTTCACCTCGTCCGGTTCTAACAACGGTGTTGATAATATCTTGATTAATCCAGCTATCTACCGGCTCAAGTATTTTGTTCGGCCCAGGTACTTTGTTCTCTGCTCTGTGGTTATTTTGCTGACTGTTTTGCGGGTTATTTTGCGGGCCGTTTCCCGAAACACTTTCCTTAACGTTTTTCTGAGCTGAGATTGCGACCGTAGGACTCTCTAGGCTGAAGCTGCTGACAATCTCCAGCACCTCATCTTCCCATAGGTACAAAACCCCTGAATGCGCACTCAGAAGTGCCTGTGCTTCTTTTAAGGCTACCTCGGTCGCTTCTCGTACGCTCAAGCTACCTAAGATTTTTTCAGATAGATTAAAAAGCAGCGAAATCTCTTTGTACTTGCCCAACAGTTCTTTCGCGAGGGAGCGCTGTTCTAGCTCTTTGGTCGCTAGATTGCTGAGAAAATCTGCGATCGCCCGCGAACTTGTCTTGCCTTGAACCCACCCTAATAGCCGCTCATCTACAACGATATCGTATCGGCACTGATTGTCTTCTGTAGGGTCTATTTCTGTCGGACCCAGTAGCAGTTTCCCTGAAACATCATAAATACCCACTATCGGATCGATAGCATCGACGATAGTCTGAATCAAATGATGCTCTTTACGCAGAACTAGCTTCTTGAAGTTGATACTTGCCACGTTAGCTATCCTGATGACCCGATGGTGATATTTTTAACTCCTGATAACGGCTGGTAACGGCTAGTCAAAAACTTTCGCCCATCAGTACAGAGTCTTGTGTTTCGTTACCATCAATTTTCCCAGTAGGTAAGTAACTCTATCTAACCAAAGTCTGATTATGATAAAGATAAAGCGAGCTTTTGGAAGCTTGTGTGTGTAAAAGCGGAAAATTTATTTCTGAGTAGAGTGAGCGTTTGTTTTTGGGGCTTAAGACGTTGAAAGTACAGAATGTTGACAGCATAAAAAGCCCGTTAGTCGTGTTGAAACTAACGGGCTTTTAAAGCGGGCTTTTAAATACTTTATGGGTAGCCACTTTCAGGTATACCTTGAGGCGGCTAGTCGCTGGCTGCTTCTAGACAGGCTTAACTTATGAACTACCGGTAAAAGCAACTTCTGGGAACTTGCTTTGAGCTTCGCTCATTGGCTTAGTCTTACCTTCTTCCTGCCAATAGTTGATGATTTCGGTAGCTTTATTGAGAAGCTCAACGCTCTCTTCATCAGTGATCCAAGATTTGGATTCAATCTCGGCTTTCAGTTGCTCCCATGCATCGTTGCGGGGCCAAAAGAAATAAGACGTTAGGGGACTAGTGCCTTTGCCCACTACCTGATCAACTGCCAGGGCGACGTCTTTATCTAACCAAAGTACTTTTAATATGAATCGGGCATCCGATTCAGGCGTAGTAGCCGCGTTCTCTACAGACTCCAAGCGAAAACCTCCATTGCGATCCCTCTATATATTGATTACACAAAGGGCTGAACCTACAGTCTTCTACGTTAGCACACCTCAGAAATGTTATGGCGATTATCTTAATCACGGGGCCAAGCCGCTCAGGTAAAAGCGAGTGGGCAGAGCAGCTCGCCGTTCAGATGGCGGCTCGGGCTGATCAACAGGTGATATATGTGGCAACGGCAAGGGCGATGGCGACAGATGCTGAGTGGTGCGATCGCATTCGAAAGCACCAGCAAAGGCGTCCTGCTAGCTGGCAGCTCAAAGAAATTCCGGTTGAGCTAGCCCACCTGCTTACTAACGCCGCCGCTACTGACTGCTACTTAATTGATTCACTAGGAACCTGGCTCGCTAACCTGATTGAACAGGATGACGAGCAGTGGGCACACTCGCAGCAGCAGCTATTACAGGCTTTAGCCAAAACAACGGCTACTGTCATTATGGTGGCTGAAGAAACGGGGTGGGGTGTGGTGCCGCCTTATGAACTCGGACGGCGGTTTCGCGATCGCCTCGGCCATCTCAGTCGGCTGATGGGTGAACTGGCTGACGACGTCTATTTAGTTACCAGCGGCTATGCCGTGAATCTCTCAACGTTGGGCCAGAGAGTGCGCGGTATTACTAGCTCATCGGCTGAGATTTCTAGACCTATTTAACCTACCTTTCCTGTTTAACCTATTTTCTTTAACAAACCTGTCTAACTCTCGTCGTTTTAAGGCTATAGGCCCGTTGGATTAATGGCTTTAGACCATAATTTAGCCGTAGTTCTCGCGAAACTACAGAGATCCTTAATTATTCCAATCGAAAATGCTTTTTTGAGAGCGTAGACGTTAGGATCGAGCCCTACCGAAGTAATCAGTGCTTAACTCATGGCCACAAAGACACAAGTCAAAAATTATTTGGCCTATTGGTTCCAGCTAGGAAAACAAGTCGTCACTGATGATGGTAAAACCGTTTTCAAACCAAAGACCGTCATTCAGGGCGATCGCTTCAGCGCCGAGTTCGAGCAATGCTGGCGGGAAATTTTGGCTGCTTCTGGCCGGGCTTGTCATCTAGAGGGGACCGACCAAACGGTTGATGAATTGCTCTCTTCCGCTTGGGATGTTGTGAACTGTGCCCGGTGCGACATGCTAGTGCCAACCCCCGAGGTCCCGCTAGATAATGTCCTATGTCCGTGCAACGATTTACCTACCTGGCCCAATGACGAGCTGCCTCAGCCGCGGCTACCCATCAACAGTCAGGCGCATCTCTTCGTGATGAGCGAAAAGCTTAAGTCTGATTCTATCGCTGAGTAGCGGCTGAAGCGTTTGCTTTTTTAAGGAAGCGGACTTTGTATCGACTAGGCGCTTACTTTAACCGGCTTACTGGCCTGGTCACTGCCGCGCTTGATGTCGTACGTGAAAAAGTCTTTAGCCATCAGCGTCTTGGGAAAAATTGCCTGCGCTTCTGTAAGTAAATCACTGAGCTCTATGTCGTTCCCGGGTGCATAGCGCGGGCTAAAGTGCGTCATAATCAGCTGCTTTGCCTGGGCTTCCAAGGCTACCTGGGCGGCCATCGTAGACGTGGAGTGCATCCGCTGATAGGCCAGTCCAGCATCCTGATGTGAGAAAGTGGCTTCGTGAATCAGTACGTCCGCATTTTCCGCGAGTTCAATAGCGCTTTCGCAAAAGACGGTATCGGTACAGTAGGCTAGCTTGCGGCCAACAATTGTCGGGCCACATAGATCGGCACCATTGACCTTGCGCCCGTCGGCTAAGGTAACGACTTTTCCCTGCTTCAGCTGACCGTATATCGGTCCTGGCGGAATGCCAAGATTCGCCGCTTTCTTCACATCAAAATGACCAGTGCGGTCTTTTTCTACAATGCGATAGCCATGGGCGGGAATACGGTGTTTTAACCGCTGACAGATGACCGTGTAGTCGCTGTCTTCATAGACGATGCCAGGTTCGGTAACGTGCACCTTAATCGGGTAAGACGATTGCGTTTTAGAATAGCGGCGACAGGCCTCTAGATACTTGCCCAGTTCTGTGGGTCCGTAGATATCGATTTGCTGTTGACCAGTGCCCGCCATCCCACAGCTCGCTAGCAGCCCCGGCAGTCCAAAAATGTGATCGCCGTGCATGTGGGTAACGAAAATGCGACGAATCTGACTTGATTTGAAGTCGCTTCTCAAAAACTGATGCTGGGTGCCTTCACCGCAGTCAAACAGCCAAACTTCAGCTCTCTGAGGAAGCCTTAGAGCTACGCTCGATACGTTGCGTGATCGCGTGGGTACACCAGAACTGGTTCCTAGAAAAGTAATCTGCAAAGCTTCAATATTCGGTATACGCCTTATCTATATTGGCAGACATCTCTAAAACTCGACTCAAACTTGGCCTATCAGCTACAGCACAAGCCAAGCTCAACCCAAGGCAGATGATGCCCCCTTATCTGCTGAATCCAGCCTCAGCTTGGGCATCTTTTGGGCATCTCCAAGCCACGTAAACAGCCCTCGTTAGGTCGATGAAAATTGCCGCAGCCTTTCAAAACTCGGCTATCTCATCATGAAAAACGGCTAGAGTAAAGATTTGTTACCAAAAACAGTAATTGTTGATACACTGTTGCTCAGAAGTCCAGACGGTAGACCTGTTTCGGTTTGTGGTCTGGTTACAAGTCAGCTGCATTAGCGCCTTCCGCGGATATAGCATTCTTGTTTTCGCTGCCGTATAGGAGTACGTAGCAGTCGAGCTTCCTCTATGTTGAAAGACTCAGCGTAGCTAGAAATTAGAAATCGAACCCAAAGTGCCTGGATTATTCCAGGCACTTTTTTTAAGTGCTTTTTTATGGATATTCAGTTGATAATAAATGGGTCGTTCGCCCTGCTGCTGCTTTGAGTTCTTCTGCTGATAAGCCCCTGATGATGCTTGTAGATGGTCACTCGTTGGCCTTCCGTTCTTATTACGCATTTGCCCGCAGCCGGGACGGCGGGCTACGAACCTCTACAGGGATTCCTACCAGCGTATGCTTTGGCTTTTTAAAGTCGCTGATGGACACGCTAGAGGCACAAAAGCCGGACTATGCGGCGGTAACGTTTGACCTGGCCGAACCGACCTTCCGGCACGATTTGACTGATACTTATAAGGCCGGACGAGCCGAGACGCCAGAAGAATTTACCGAAGACGTCGAAAATCTGAAGGAATTACTAGGGGCGTTTCAGCTTCCGATTTTTTGCCTGTCTGGATACGAGGCTGACGACATGATTGGGACGTTGGCAGTGCGAGCCAAGGCGAATGGCTTTCAGGTCAAAATTTTGAGCGGTGACCAGGATCTTTTTCAGCTAATCGATCCTGAAGAAGATATTAAGGTGATGTATCTGAGTACTGCCTTTGGTAGCAAAACCAGTACGACTAAAGAGTACGGCAACGCGGAAGTCCATGAAAAGCTTTCAATTTTGCCCTGCCAAGTCATTGACTACAAGGCGCTCTGTGGCGACACCTCCGACAATATTCCAGGCGTAAAGGGTATTGGCAAAAAGACAGCCGTGAAGCTGCTAGAAACCTATGGTGACCTAGAAACAATTTACGCCTCAATTGATGAGCTAAAAGGCGCGATGAAGAAGCGCTTAGAAACTGGCAAAGAAGCTGCTGACCAGTCGAAGTTTTTGGCGACGATTAAAACGGATGTGCCGCTAGAAACCGATCTGGAAACTTGCAAATTAGAAGGCTTTAACCCTGAAGACGTTATTCCAGCGCTCAGACGGCTGGAGCTACAACACTTTGTCAATCGGCTCAGTAAGCTGCAAGCCTCTTTTGGTGGTGAATCAGACTACAAGCCAAGGCCCAAGGCGGTACCGGTTCCTGAGAATTTTGAAGACGAAGACCTGGCATTTTTTACGGCGGAAGAGACGGACGCGGTAGATAGCATGGGCCTCGGTGAGGTGGACATTCAGCCGATGGTGGTCACTACAGCTAAGCAGCTAGAGACGTTGGTGAAGACGCTTAAGCAGCAGACAGATGTCTCACAGCCAGTGGCCTGGGATACGGAGACAACCTCAATTGATCCGTTAGAGGCCGATTTGGTGGGAATTGGCTGCTGCTGGGGTGAAGGCGCAAGCGAGCTGGCGTATATTCCGGTGGGTCATGTAGAAGGCACGCAGTTGAGCGTGGAGGCCGTGCTTCAGGCTTTGAAGCCAGTTTTAGAAGCTCAGCAGTATCCAAAGGCGTTTCAGAACGCGAAGTATGACCGGCTGGTTTTGCGGCGCGCTGGTGTGACCTTAGCGGGCGTTGTGTTCGATCCGATGTTGGCGAGCTACGTACTAAATCCAGAGAATAGCCATAATTTGGCTGATTTATCGCTGCGCTATTTGGAGTTGGCGACCGTGAGCTATACGGTTTTGGTGCCGAAGGGGAAGACGATTGGGGATGTTGCGATCGCCAAAGTTGCTCAGTACTGCGGCAGTGATGTGCACACCACCTATCGCTTGGTGCCTTTACTACGCTCAGAGCTGGCCAAAGTTTCTGAAATGGAAGCGCTGTATCGGGATGTGGAGCTACCGGTAGAGGCGGTACTCGCGAATATGGAAGCGACCGGCATTCGCATTGATAGGGACTATTTGAATGAGTTTTCTAAGCAGCTAGAAGGTGACCTGGCAAAAATTGAATCTACGGCTTACGAAGCGGCAGGCGAAGAATTTAACTTGGGATCTCCTAAGCAACTGAGCGCACTGTTTTTTGAAACGCTAGGGCTAGATAAGCGGAAATCTCGTAAAACCAAAACAGGCTATTCAACTGACGCCGCAACATTAGAAAAGCTGCAAGGCGATCATCCGGTGGTCGATAGCGTGGTGGAATATCGCACGCTGTCGAAGCTAAAGTCAACTTACGTCGATGCGCTCCCTGCGTTGATTCGGCCCAGTACAGGCCGAGTGCATACCGATTTTAACCAGGCGGTAACAACCACAGGGCGACTGTCTTCTTCTAATCCTAATCTTCAAAATATTCCGACCAGGACCGCCTTTAGTCGTCAGATTCGTCAGGCCTTTTTACCGAAGGAAGGCTGGCAGCTAGTCGCCGCTGACTATTCTCAGGTGGAGCTACGGATTTTGGCACACTTGAGCGAAGAGCCGATTTTGATCAAGGCCTACCGGGAAAATGACGACGTGCATCGGCTGACGGCTTCGTTGCTATTTGACAAAGAGAAAGAAGAGATTTCCGCTGATGAACGGCGAATTGCTAAGGTTGTGAACTTTGGTGTGATTTACGGCATGGGTGCCGCTCGCTTTGCGAGAGAAATGGGCGTACATCGGTTAGAGGCGAAAGGCTTTATTGATCGATTTAACTCGCGCTATCCCAATGTGTTTGGTTATTTGCAGCAGATGCAGCGAGAGGCGATCGCCCACGGATACGTCAAAACCATCGCAGGCCGCCGCCGTTATTTCAATTTCAGTACGCGTAGTTTGCAGGCGCTTAAGGGATCTGATCCTAGCAAAATAGACCTCAGCAGCCTGCGAACGAATGGCTACGATGCCGGCTCTCTGAGAGCTGCCGCAAATGCGCCGATTCAGGGCTCTAGTGCCGATATTATTAAGGTTGCCATGATTCGTTTGCATGAAGTGCTGAAAGATTATCAAGCCAACATGCTGTTGCAGGTGCACGACGAACTGATCTTTGAAGTGCCGCCTGATGAATGGGAAGAACTTCAGCCTAAGATTGAGAAAACGATGGAATCAGCTGTAGAGCTAGCCGTCCCGTTGAAAGTAGAAGCACAGGCCGGTAATAACTGGATGGAAGCGAAGTAATCGATACAATTTCAATCTGTTGTAATCACTGACATTTTCGTTTTCAAAGAAATTGTTGATAGGTGCCAGCTGTGGAGGTAGCTTAGGTTGTGAGGTGGCTTTTTTCAGTCTGTATACTGATGCCGCCTATAGAACAACGGAGAAAACAGCGTTCTCAGTTGTTTAATAGCTGTAGAAATGCGGAAGAAAAAGCAGACGAGTAAATTGTTGTTTTTCCGTGTTCTTCCTATCTTTGAGGATGTTTACAAACCTCGAAAGAAGTTATGGTAACAGCGCTGTCGAGAACAGAATCAGTGGGGCATTCTGAGAGGGTCGAACAGTAACCTATCTCAAGAAGTAAAACACTATGAATCTTCGTCAACTCGCTGTTGGTTTTGGTTTAGTTGCAGGGAGTGCGATCGCCCTTTCCTCACCTGCCCAAGCATTTTCCTTTAAAGCGGATTACACCCATTCCCTGAGTGGTGGCAACGCCTCCAAAGGTGATATTTTCTTGGACTCTATTACGCTAGACAGTGGCCGAGTCATTACCGATTTCTCGCTGGTGAACTCTGCGAATATCTTGTCAAACGATATTTACACTGGCGGCAACAGCGGTGCGGCTAGTGCTGACATTGGTGATTTAGCGACGACCGGTATTCGTGAAGAAGCACTGACCAACGAAGGTGCAAAGAGGGTGATGAATAACCTGAACCTGAACAACATCATCGATACTGAAGACAAAGGTAACTTTGTTCTCGACTTGCACTTTGAGCAGGCTGTCGACAATATCTTCCTATTCGAGCGCGGCATGAACAGTCGGATGGATGTTCAGGCACTTGATGCAGATGGCAATGCGATTGGTAACTTGCTACGGCTCGCAAAATCTAACAAATGGGATAACGCTGGCTATAAAATCGATACTAAAGAAATCGGCCGTAAGCAGAAGGTTGGCTCCATCGGAATTAGCCTGGCGGATTTGGGTTTGTCAACTGGCTATGTCAGCGCGCTGAGAGTGAGCAGTAAAGGTAAGTCGTACAACGGCCCCGACTTTAAGGTATTTGGTAGCGTTGCAGCCGAAAAGGTGCCTGAGCCTTCTGCTTTGCTAGGTATCGGAATGGTCGTTGCTGGGCTGATGGTTTCGGGTCGCCGCAAGCAAGCGCAAGCTTCCTAGATCTGTCACGTTGCCCGAACATCTTTAGGCCACTGGAGGCTACTGGAGACCACTGTTCTGAAACGTTTGAGATTATTTTAGCCGTCTAGAGCTTTTTTCTAGAGCTATAGGCAAAGCCCGGTCTGTTTGACCGGGCTTTTTTGTGTGGAATGGAACTGGGCGGAATAGAACGACTGTATTCGCGGCCGGCGATTAAGCGGCTGATGTCATCCATTGAATGCATTGCTGCATCTGCTGACGCATGGTTTCAGGGGAGGCTGAAAACCTTCGCCCGTGGCCAGGAAGCACCCACTCAAAAGCGTAGTTATTAGTTGGCCCAGAGAGTGCTTTCATTGATTCGATTTGGCGTGGCCATGAGTCCCAGCAAAAGTTGCGAAAGGCATAGAGCTGGTTGAGCCGAGCAGACCAAGCTAGGTGATCGCCTGTAAAGAGATATTTGCCACGGTAGAGCAGTACGGTGTGTCCTGCCGAGTGTCCGGGCTGTGGAATGATCAGCAGATCGTCTGCTAAGGCAGTGGGCTCATTACCCGTCAGTTGGATTTCGACGTCCTGGGTTGCTGAGGTGATGTCCTGTGTATGCAGGATGCGATCGCACCCAAACCGATTATGAAACTTTTGATGATCTGCTACATCGTCGCGGTGGGTTAGATACATATACCGTACGCCGCCCATTGCTTCTAGCCGCTTTACCAGCGGCGGCGTAAACCGAGGCGAATCAACTAGTACATTGCCCCCAGGCCGCTGAATAAAATAGCTCGCGGCCCCAAACGACTTTTTGGAGTGATAGCCGCAGTAATAAACATTCTCGTCTACCTGCAGCGGAAACGTTTGCTGCACCTGCTGAATATCTATCGGTTTTTCGCGGGTTCCAATCGACCCGGTTGGGCAAGCTAGCAACGCTTCAAGCGCAGCTTTGCGCTCTTCGTTGCTGGCCGGTTGATGATACACTGCCGACTGACTGCCTTCACGGCTATAGATAGCAGGAGAAAGCCATCGGCAGGTATCACAATCGATACAGCTGCTGTCTACATAAAAATCACCCTCTACATTTTGAGATCGACGGTCTTTAAGATGAGCCATAGTCTGCGATATTAGTTGGGACGATATGAAGTAGTCGTGATGCTCCTTTGCATCCACTTTGCTGGTCTTAGCCTAGCGTTTAAAAAGACTTATGCGTAGTCAGTCCGACTTCACTTTGATTGGTTTAACAGCTAGCATTCATACCCTGCGTGTCATTAGGCCCTTTATCTGTTCCGGTGGCTAGGCGACACATTCTTTGCCGACTCTCTTTTCTTTTTTCGTTATGAAACTGTTCCGCACCTTCACTGCGCTTGCTCTAACGCTCCTCTGTGGTGCTGGTATCGGAATCGTGCTGCAAAAGAATACGGACGTCAGCCAGCATGCGGCTAACCACCTGCGGCGGTTTGGCTGGTATCCACAGAGCGCTAGATCTGCTGTTCGTCTGCAAGATGCGCTGCCGCAGCCCGTGATTCCGCAACGTTTGCAGGGGCGGCTAAAGCTTTATGTGCTGGTGGGTCAATCTAATATGGTGGGGATGGCAGAAATTCCGGCGGATGTCGCAACGAGTGCCAATATTTATACGTTTGGTAACGACTACCGGTGGGCGATCGCCAAGGCCCCAGTAGATAGCAGTGTCGATCAGGTCGATCTGGTCTCAGCTGATGAAATGCCTGGGTTTGGACCCGCGTTACCGTTTGCTCAGACTTTAATTGCTCAAAACAACAATCAAATTATCGGCCTGATTCCCTGTGCTAGGAACGGCGCCTCAATTACTGACTGGGAGAAAAGTCCGAGCGATCAATCTTTGTATGGTTCCTGCCTGAAGCGCATACGGGCAGCTTCGCCGATGGGCACGGTAAGCGGCATTCTATTTTTTCAAGGAGAAGCGGATGCGATCGATCCGCAGCAGTTTCCGTCTTTGCGCCCAGATGCCGATGCCTGGGCTGAAAAGTTCGCGACCTTTGCGTATAACTTCAGATCGGATATTGGCAATCCCAGGCTGCCTTTGCTGTACGCTCAACTAGGCCAGCCAGACGATCTTGAAGGTCTGCCTAACTGGGATTCTGTGCAGACGCAGCAGGAAAACATTCGAATCTCAGACGGTGCCATGATTGTGACTAAAGATTTGCCTATGAACGGCATTTACTTTACGGCAGATAGCTATAAGGTTATCGGTCAGCGGTTTGCAGATGCGCTGGCAACTGTCGGTACAGGTAGTGAAAACGCTGCAACCAGCGAATTTCCAGATGGAGAAAGTTTGCCAGCTGAAGCAACGCAATAGTCCTAGCATCAGCGTTTCAGCTCAGCTACTACATAAAGTATGAAAATGCTGTGATCTAGATCTTAGTTTTGCCGAAATCTCGATGTCCGTTTCTGTAGACAAAAATAGTCACGCTGTGCTTCAGAGCAAGCATTAAGCGTGACTATTTTTGAGTATGGAGCGTTTCTCTCGTGCAAAGTTTAGATCAACAGTTGGATAGTTTGAATGTAGCTACGCATCAGGGCACAGTTGAGCCTGTCGATCAAGCAGGCAGTGACTTGAGAGGCAAGGAAACAGCTCAAGCGTCGCTTGAGCCATCAAAAGAATGGACGCAGCAGAAAGGTAGACGCTGGCTTCAACGGAGGATCGCGATAGGACTGGGATTAGCGCTGTCTGCTGGCGTTACTAGCGCAGTGGCAATTGTCCACTATCGGTATAGCGATCGCACGCTCGACAGCATTCCGCTAATGACCGAAACGATTGAAAACCATACCTGGCAAGGCAACGATATTAGCTTTGAGCAGCAGGATGGAAATATCTTTGATGTTTCTTTCACGCTGTCTAGCAGTGGAGCTGACAGCGGTGGTACCGACAGCGGTGGTGCTGACGGCGCTGATGCCAAGGGCGCTGTCAACAGCGAAACCGAAACGCAGCTGCGGTTGCGCGATATCGATTTGACGCTATTTATGCCCAAAGTCCCAGCGACGGCTAGAAATAATAAAGATTTAACCCAGTGGTTCTTAACAGAAAGAGAGTTTAATCGGCAGCGAGTAATTTTTGAGCCTGGCTCTACGCATATTGATTTGCCAACAGGGTTAGCAGGCTATCGCGCTGAAGAAATCTCTATCTCGCTGACCAACAACTGTCTAGGGGCAGGTTACTGGGAGATAGCAGTCTCTGCGTTGAATGAAGAGGGCAACAGCGAAAAAATCTATCAGGGTTACTTCACCTTTCCTCGCGGTGTCTATGCAGAGATTGTTTCCTGGCTAAATCCTTCTCACTACTGGCAGCAGGCTCGTACGATGGAAGCATGGCCAGGATTTCGCTTCTTGTCTGGGCTGCCGTTCGCGCTAGATGAACTCCGGCAGGTGGATACAGAGACAGTTGTTCAGGTAAGCGATCTGAAGACAGAAAACATCATTGCTGCCGATGAACAAATCGACAAAGAGACGCTTATTGTTCGTCCTGATGCTGACAGCAATAGGCGTATTCAAACCTGGGAAGATCTGCGGCAGTCAGATTTGAAGTTTCAAAGCTTTGTTTCACCCGGCATTTATGATGAAACGCGGCTATGGGCGTCAGATTTTTCGCAGCTGTCGACTGTCGTCGGTGCGACTGGTCGCCAAATCACGTCTGCTTTATCTGATGACTCACTTGTCGAAGTGGAAATTGACTTTGAGAATGACGCAGGTGAACTGCGTAAGCTGGTGGTTAGTGGAATCGACTGGGACCAGATGCCGCGCTTGGACAGCGCTGAATATTCTGACGGCATATACATGCCGCTAGGATTTGGAACAGCATTTACCCAAAGCTACGCGGAGCTTGAGGCTAATCGACCTGAGTCAAGTCCTTTCTTTAGCGTGATTTTGGACGAAGAAGATAGGGTTATTGACTACCGTAAAGACATTGGTCTGAACGGTTTGGTGATGCATCGAGACGCTGATAACCCCAGACTGTTGCATTTATATCCGATGTCCTATGAGCGGATTACGTTAGTCGGTCACTATGTAATCAATTTGAATTTGTATCAACTCTCTGAGGACCTTTCCTAATCACTTACTTATCAACAAAATAATCAATAAAACTTGTTAGAAAGTCTTTTTAATATGTTGTTTTAGTGAAGCTTAGCTGATGCATAAATCCCTGATGGAAGCGGTCAGTTAATAAACCTATGAGCGACGGTTTCAGGCTGAATAGAAGAGAGTAAAATGTGGCCTGATTCAGTGACCATAACGGCGCGAGTACGTCGACCATAGGTGGCATCGACCAGCTGACCGCGATCGCGTGCCTCTGAGATGATTCGTTTGATGGGGGCGGATTCAGGGCTGACAATAGCGACTACCTTGTCAGCAGAAATGCTATTGCCGAATCCAATATTAATGAGCTTCATAGACGAGTCGTGTAGTTGATATTAAGAGGATTGCGAAAAAGCCCGGGGAAAAAGCAACGACCCTTTTTACAGAGCCGTTGAGTTTCTCCCGGGCTTTTTTCCCTCCGTGTACTCAGCTGTTAGGCATGATTAAGGGCTTCCTAACAGCTCAGCTGCGCCTCTTGGACCTGTCACTCTATTCGCAGTTGATGCTATGCAACACCTACGAAAGAGCCGGAACCCTAGGAGCATTTGTTTGCGTTTAGCTGATAGTAACAGGCTAGATTGACTGTCTGTCAAGTTATGGGGTGCACATGACTTTATTTCTGCCCTAACGCCTTAAAGCATTGTCAAAGCAAAAGAGACAAACTGTTTCTATAAAACTGAAAGTACCGCCTAACCTTGAGCATAGTTCGTAAGTTTTACTCAAAGCTAAGCGCTTTCTTGCTCAGATAAGTCCGCCGTTTTTACTGATATCTTTCGGGTGTACTCGCCCCTTCTAAGTGTCACTTTTAACGCGTCGCCAACCTTCACCCGGTCGACGCGACTCTGTAGCTGATCGGCCTGCTTGACGCGCATTCCAGCCACTTCTGTAATCACGTCTCCTCGACGCAGACCGGCTTCTGCAGCAGGCGTGTTCGGTAAAACACGAACGACTAAAACGCCATGCGTTTCAGGCAGCTCAATGGCACTGTTGGGGTCTTCATTATTCATTTTTGCCATGTCTGGTGTGAGCGTAGCAATCTGTACGCCCAGGTAGGGATGTGCAATCCGTTCACCGCGAGACAGGCTGGCCTGGATGGACTTGGCTTTGTTAATAGGAATAGCAAAGCCAATGCCCATTGCATCGGCGCGAATGGCCGTATTGATGCCAATGACTTCGCCTTTTGCGTTAAGCAGGGGGCCGCCTGAGTTGCCAGGATTGATAGCTGCATCGGTTTGAATGAAGTCGATGCGCTTATCCGGAATACCAACGGCGGCGCTAGAGCGTTTTAACGTGCTGACGATGCCAAGGGTAACTGTATTGTCAAGGCCCAGGGGATTGCCAACTGCGATCGCCCAATCACCGACAGAAACGCTATCTGAATCACCTAGCTTAGAAATCGGCAAAGGCTCGCCGCCCGTATTGATCCGAACGACCGCCAGATCTGTAATATCGTCAATGCCTTCAACGTAGCCTTCGAAAGAGCGACCGTCTTTCAGCTTCACTGTGACCTGGTCGGTGCCATCAACCACATGAGCATTGGTAAGAATATCGCCCTGCTCGTTGATAATGAATCCAGAGCCCTGCCCTCGCAGCCGCTCTTCTTGAGGAATGTTTTGGAAACCGCCGCCACGACCACCGAACGAGCCGCGAAAGAACGGATCGTCATAAAACATATCGGGGACGTTGCGTGTGACTGTGCGCTCGGTGTCGATGCGGACCACGGCGCTGCCGACGGAGCGAACCGCTTCGGCAAC